>NZ_KV796733.1:0-218 GCF_001809235.1 Corynebacterium sp. HMSC072A04
ATGGGCCCATTTGTAGTATCCAGACCGAGATACTTTTAATAGCCGTGCCATGCGTTTGATGCTGTAGTTTGCCTTCTCCTGCTGCATTAGTTCGAACTTTTCTGCTCGCGTTGCTTCGCGGCGAAGAAGGCTGTCGCTTTTGACAAAAACTCGTTATCCATCTTGGCCTCTGCCAACTCACGGCGCAGGCGAGCATTCTCAGCACGAAGATCAGCCTC
>NZ_KV796734.1:0-243 GCF_001809235.1 Corynebacterium sp. HMSC072A04
ACATTTCGTGTGGATAAACCGATACGGATTCCCGGGGCAGCCTGGGATAATACGGTGATCTTGATTTTGAATCGGTTCCAACGGCCCGATCTGTGAAATCAACACTGGATAGTCCTAGGTCTGTGATAGGAGGACTGCTGCTGGTGCGGTAAGGCCAATTCCTATGGCTAATAGGAATCGGCCGTCGTGTGACATGTGCGGCCACGGACTGGTTAAGAACGGCAAAACCGCGGCAGGAACCCA
>NZ_KV796735.1:0-205 GCF_001809235.1 Corynebacterium sp. HMSC072A04
TGCGGGTGGATCACCTCCTTTCTAAGGAGCATATTTTGTGGCACCAGTTGGTGCCTTATAGCGATGAGTGTTTATTCTCGTTCGCTTGGTGGTTGAGTAAACGATTGTTTTGCTGCTGCCGAATGATAATCGGGTGGAGATACATCTTAACCAGAATGATGGGTTAACTAACACGTTGAAAAGTGCTTGGTGCATTGTTGGGTGT
>NZ_KV796736.1:0-22983 GCF_001809235.1 Corynebacterium sp. HMSC072A04
CATCAAGGCACGCGGGCATATCGGCGATCCTTGAGCACGATTCACGCGCTTCCCGCTGAGGGTTAAGCCCTTAAAGAACGAAACCCGCCAACCGAAAGATGGCTGACGAGTTGGCGTGCTTTAACGCCTCCCCAAAGGGACACACCTAATGACGGCTGCCCCCGCAGGGTCGCAGACTCATAGTGTTTAGTCGAGGGTCGGCGTGGGGTCCTCGCCGACGACAACTTCCACCGTGACCGCATCAGGGCGCAGGGTCTCCTCCAGCTGAGCGGCTACGAGGCCGCCCTCTGCTTTGACGGTTCGCGTAATGCGCAAGACCGGTTGGTTGCGTCCAACGCCCAGGGCTTTCTGCTCCTCCGTGCGCGCGGTGGCGGCCACGAGAGAATCCCGCTTAAATACGGGTGCCAGGTCAAGCTCCGTCAATAATTCAGTCAGCGGCTTCTGCATTTCCTCTTCCGTGAGGCGCGGTGCCAAGGCCTGCGGGATAAGAAGCGTGGAGGCCATGATGGGCGATCCTTCAGTCATCTGCACCGTGCGGCATTCCCACACGGCATCGCCTTCTTCAATCCCAAAGGTGGAGGCGAGGTGCCCGGGTGTTTCAATAAGCGTCAGCGACAGCACCCGCACCTCAACCTCAAGACCATGCTCCCGTAATTGGTCAAGCGCGCTGCGCCCGCTCGTCAGGCTCAACGTCGGCGGGGTGGCACGCACGAAGGTGCCGCCGGTGCGCCCGCGCTTGCGGTCGATAAGTCCCTCGATCTGGACGATGTCCAGGGCGTGGCGCACTGTCATGCGCGCCACCTTGTATTCCTGAACCAATTCCCGCTCCGTGGGGAAGCGATCACCCGGCTTCAGTTCGCCGGATTCAATCTTGCTCCGCAGCGAATCCGCGATCACCAAATAGGCGGGGCGGCGGCGTTGAGAGGTGGACACGCCTCATAACTGTACCGTGTGCTGGGTTTTTCGCATCTTGAGAGAAAACGCGCCACCTACTTGCGCTGGTTTAGCTCAATGCGTGGGCGCACGCGGATCTCAGTGAGCTGCGTGGTAGGGCCGGCATCAACGGTGGCGCGGATAGCCTTCGCCACCTCGACTGGGGCGATGACATGCTCCGGGTTGTAGTCCTGCAGGCCCTGCAGCATCGGGGTATCCGTCGGGCCCGGCGCGACGGTGGACACGCGGATGCCGAGCTCGCCGAGGCGCAAGCCGTCGGCAAGCGCGTACAAAGCATGCTTCGTGGCGGCGTAAATGACGTTGTCACCATAGGAGTGAATGCCGGCACCGGAGTTAATGAACACCACAAGCCCTTCCGCCGCACGCAGCGCGGGCAGAAGCTGGCGGGTCAGCTCGGCTGGCACGTGCACGTTGAGGTCCATCTGCGCGCGCCAATCCTCTGGCCTAGCGCTTTCCACAGAGCGCTTATCCGCCCGCGCCGCCGCATGCACGAGCACGTCGACGCGTTCAAGCGAAGCCAGTTCGGTGGGGAGCGCTGCGCCGTCGAGAAGCGACAGCAAGTCGATTTCCACCGGCACGATGTTCTCCGCCTCCGGCAGCTCCCCGGCGCGCCGGCCCAGGGCATACACGCGGTGGTCCCGGGCAAGATCCTTGATGATCTCCGCGCCCATTCCACCCGTCGCACCAGTTACAACGGCAGTTTTCACCATGGTTGTTCCTCCTTCTCGTTAGCGGAAACGCTTCGGTACATCCGGCTCCCCCAGCGTCAGCATCAGGCGGTTGGCCCAGTTGAAGAACGCGGAGGAATTGATGACATCGATGATGGCTAGGGTATCGAATCCCACGGCCTCGAGGCGCTCAACGTGGGAGGCGTCGAACGCAAAGGGAGACTCGGTCAGGGCCAGAGCGGCATCGCGGATGGCAGACCACTGCGCCGAGCCCAGGTCAGCATCTACGCCTTCCTCGAGCAGGCGGTCAATCGCCGCGGCGTCACCGCCCTCCTCCTTCGCGCGCTGCTGGTGCACCGACGCGCAGTACTCGCAACCGTTGAGGCGCGAGACTACCGTGGCGGCCAGCTCACGCTCGGCGCGGCCGAGGCCGCCGTCGGTGTTGTAGAAGATGTCCAGGTCCGTGAGCGTGCGCGCCTTGAGCGCTGCTGGGTCGCGGGCTAGCAGGCGGAAGTACTCCATGTCGATGCGCTCGGGCTTAATCAGCGCATCACGCTGCGCGTCCGTGAACTCCTCCTTTGGCTGCGGCGGCACCCAGGGCTTCCAGCCCAGCGAGTGCGCCACAAAGCCCTGCGGCTTGACGACGTCCGGCACCAACGTCCCCTCCCCCGGCACCCACTCCGGGGTCTGGGTGGGACGCGGCGCCTCAGTCACGGGCGTGGGCTGCGCGGTACCGGCAAGCACGGAGAGGCCGTGCGCCACGCGCAGCTGAAAAGACAGGAAGCTGACCAGCTGCGCCAGCGTCACGATGTCATCGTCGGACCATCCGGCCGCCTGCAGGTGACCAATCGCGGCCGGGGAGGCGTCCTTGGGGTGGAAGACCAGAAGGTGGGCGAAGTCAAGGGCGGCGGCGAGGCGCGGTGAGCCCTCGAAAAGCGTGAAGCCGCCATCGATGTACGGGCCGCTGGTGATGCCGCGCTCTACAGCGCGGGCTATCTCGGCGGCGAGCTCCTCCGATTCCTCCGCCAGCAGGTCAGAATAAAAGGCGACGGCAGGAGCCGCCTGATACACGCCCGCAACAAACGTCGCGATAGCGTAGCGCTCCGCATAGCTAAACGTGCCGGGCGCTGAAGGCTCGAGGAGCGCGGCGAAGGAGGCTTGTGCGTTCTCCTTTGCTTCGGGCCGGCGCTCGCGCAGCTGAGCCACGTCTCCCTCAACACCCGCCAACAGGTTTATGATGTCTGCCATGAATTAATCCTTTCGTTTTCGCCCAGGCTACAGGCCCAGGTTGAGGTCGCCGGCGCGGTAACGCGAGCCGGGGATGGCCTCGATGAGCTTCCGGGTAAACAGTGACTGCGGGTTGCTGAAGACCTCTGCCGTAGGCCCGCACTCCACCTGCTGGCCCTTCGAGAGCACCGAGACGGTATCGGAAATCTGGTTGACCACCGCGAGGTCGTGCGAGATGAAAATGTAGGTCAGGCCGAGCTCCTCCTGCAGCCGGGCCAGCAGTCGCAGAATCTGGGCCTGCACGGTGACGTCGAGGGCGGATACTGCCTCGTCGAGGATGACCAGCTCCGGTTCCACGATCATGGCGCGCGCGATGGCCACGCGTTGGCGCTGGCCGCCGGAGAGCTCGCGCGGACGGCGATCGTAATAATCCGGGTTCAGCGCCACCAGGTCCAAGAACTCCTTGGCCTTTTCCTTGGCCGCGCTTGCACGCACCCCCTTCAAGTTCCGCAGCGGCTCCGCCACCGTCTGGCCGATGGACTGCTTGGGGTCCAGGGAGCCGTAGGGGTTCTGGTAGACCAGCTGGATATTGTTTCGCTCTTCGCGCAAGGCCTTACCGCGCAGACCCACGATGTCGCGCCCGCCGACGGTGATGTTGCCCGATGTCGGGGTGTTGAACATGGCGATGCTGCGCCCCGTCGTGGTCTTGCCGGAGCCGGATTCGCCCACGATGGCGTGGGTCGAGCCCTTGGCCACGGTGAAGGAGATGTCATCGACCGCGGTGAAGTCGCCGAAACGCTGGGTCAGGCCCTCGACGCGCACTAGGGGCTCGACCGCCGCGCGGTCAGTGATTGCGTTGGCCTTAGCTGCGGCGCCGGCGTCGGCGACGGTGAGGGAGGGGGCGTCGGCAAGCAGGCGTTTGGTGTAGTCGTGGCGCGGGTTCGTCAGCACCGTGGCGGCTAGGCCCTCCTCGCGCAGCTGGCCGGACTCCATGACCACGACGCGGTCGGCGCGGTCACCGGCCACGGCGAGGTCGTGGGTAATGAAGAGGATGCCCATGCCGAGCTCCGCGCGCATGTCATCGAGGAGGTCGAGGATGATCTTCTGCACGGTGACATCGAGCGCGGAGGTCGGCTCGTCGGCGATGATGAGGTCGGGCTCCAGCGCCACAGCGGCGGCGATGAGCACGCGTTGCTTCATGCCGCCGGACAGCTCGTGCGGGTACTGGTGATAGCGGCGCGCAGGGTCATCGATGCCGACGCGCTCCAGCAACTCCAACGCCTTTGCCTTGCGCTCGGCCGCAGTACCAACCTTGTGGATGCGCAGCCCCTCCTCCACCGAGGCGCCGATGGTCTGGACTGGGTTGAGGGAGTTGTTCGGGTTCTGCGGGATCAGCCCGATGCGTCGCCCACGCAGCTCACGCCACTCGCGGCGACGCAGCGAAGTGATATCGCGGCCATCGAAGGTGATGGTTCCGGCATCGATGGTGGCATTCGAGGGCAGCAAGCCGATGGCTGCCATGGCGGAGGTGGTCTTACCGGAGCCGGACTCGCCCACGATGGCGGTCATCTGCCCCGGATGCACCTCGAGGTTGACGCCTTGCACGGCGGAAACGTCACCACCTGCGGTCGAATAGGACACGTTCAGATCCCGCACGCTGAGCAGGGGCTGCGCTGCATTTTTTATAACAGTCATGTTAGGCCTCCACGGGGAAGTTCTGGGACAGGCGGTTGGCGGACATCACCACGGCGACCAGCGCAATGCCGGGCAGGATGATGAGCCACCAGGCGGTGGCCATGAAGTCGCGGCCCTCGGCGATAATGAGGCCCCATTCCGGGGTCGGCGGCGGGGCGCCGTAGCCCAGGAAGCCGAGGATGGACAGCTGCAGGATCGCGGTGCCGAACTGCAGGGTAGCCAGGGCGATAACCGGAGTGAGTGAATTGGGAAGGATGTGGCGGAAGAGCACGGTGGCGTGGGTGGCGCCAGCGCCGTATGCGGCCTCGATGTAGTCCGAGCTGGCCACGGAGATCACTTGGGAGCGGGCCAGGCGCGCGAAGGTCGCCACCGAGGTCGCACCGACGGCCACCGCCGCCTGCACGGAGCCGAAACCCAGCACGATAATGATGGAAAGCGACAACAGGATGCCGGGGATGGACAGCAGCACGTCGACGACGCGCATGAGCACGCTATCCACCGCTCCTCGCAGGGAGCCGGCGAGAAGACCGATCAGCGTACCGACGACCAAGCCGACAGCCACGGCGATCAGCGCGCCAAGCAGCGACTGGCGGGCACCGTAGACGATGCGCGCGTACAGGTCGCGGCCCACCGCGTCCGTTCCCATGAGGTGGCCGGACTCCCCCGGCGCCAACAGGGCTACGTCGGTGCCCGCGTACGGGTCAGCCGAGGTAAACAGGCTCGGGAACAGGGCGGCCAAGAACGCCACCGCGAGGACGATAATGGCGATGACGGAACCCGGCGCGAGCCATGGGTTGGCCTGCCCCGCGGGAGCGCGGCGCGAGGTTCGCAGGGGTTTGGTGAACGTCACACTCATGAGCGCACCGTCCTTTCTTCAGTGGCGGCAGCGCGGCGCTTCGGGGTGCTGGCGCGCAGGCGCGGATCCAGCACCGGGTAGAGCAGATCCACCACGAGGTTGATGATGATGTAGGAAGTTGCGGCGATGAGAACCACCGCCAGCAGAACCGGGGTATCGCGGTTAGCCACCGCTTGGGCCACCATGTAGCCCAAGCCGGTACGGCCGAAGACGGTTTCGGTCACCACGGCACCGCCGACGAGCTCACCAAAGAGCAGGCCCGCCATGGTCAAGGTAGGCAGCAGCGAATTACGCAGGACGGTGCGCCAGAAGATCCAGGACTCCGAGGCACCACGAGAGCGCACGGCCTGGACGAAGGGCCGCGACTGCGTCTCATCAATGGAGCGAATCAGAACCTGGATGAGCGGTGCGGCCATGGGAACCGACAGAGTCAGGGTGGGCAGGATGAGGCCCTCCACGCTGCCGGGTTCGATGACGCGCACCCAGCCCAGCTGGAAGGAAAAGAACTGAATGAGCAGGATGGCAATCCAGAAGCCGGGCAGCGAGACCATGAAGGAAGGCAGGCCCCGGAAGAAGGAGCCGATGGCGCCGAGACCGGGCAGCGTCGCCAGGAAGGCGACGAACACGGCCACGATGAGAGCCAAGCCGATGGCGCTGATGGCCAGGATGAGGGTGTGCGGAAGCGCGTCGGCAAGCAGCGTAGCCACCGGGGCGCCGGACTGCGTGGAGTTACCAAAGTGCCCGGTGAGGAAGCCGCCCAGGGAGGTGAAGTACTGCACTACAAGCGGCTTGTCGACGCCCATCTCCTCCCGAATAGCCTCAATCTCCGCCTGGGATAGGCCCAGGGCGGGATCGCCGAATCGCGACTGCACGGCATCCGACGGCAGCGCCGAGAGAAGCAGGAAGGCCACGGTGTAAGTAATGAGCAGCACGAGGAGAGCCTGCCCAATGCGGCTGAAGATCTGGCGGGTTGTCATCTATTTTTCCTCCTCATCCGATGGCGCGGCGTCGATGCTGACCTCGTAGAACCACGGGCGCGCTACCGATTCCGGGCTAAAGCCAGTGATGCCCGGTCGCACGGCGTAGACCACAGGTTCCTCGAAGAGCGGAAGCACGTAGGCCTGCTCAGTGAGGTAGTCCTGGACCTCTTCCGTGGCCTTGATGCGGCCTTCTTTGTCGGGGGTGTCGAGGACGGCGTCGAGAAGCTCCTGCAGGTGTTCGTCGATGGGATTGCCCTCTGCGTCCTGGTTGAGGAAGGCATCGCGGTTGTTGATGCCGTAGAGCGAGGTGATGACGTCGTAGTCGGCGCGGCCCACCATCGAGTGGTAGATCTGCACCTTGTTGATGTCCTTGGCATCGGCGTTCTGGGTGGCCTGGTCGCCGGCGTTGACCTGGATGCCAATGCCCAGGGCGCGCAGCTGGTCCTGGACCATGGTCATGACTTCCTTGGAGCGCGGCTGCGGCAAGGCGGTGTTGGTGCGCAGGACGAGACGCTGGCCGTCTTTGACGCGGATGCCGTCGGGGCCGGGCTCCCAGCCGGCCTCGTCGAGGAGGCGCTTGGACTCCTCGGGGTCGAAGGTATAAGCGGAAGACTGGTCCTTGTAGGCCAGGCCGGTCTTGGCCACCGAGGAGGTGGCGAGCGGGTAGGAGGCAGAGAAGAGCACGCGGAGGATTTCCTCGCGGTCCACGCCGTGGATGATGGCCTCGCGCACGCGCTTGTCCTGCAGCAGAGGGTGGTCGAAGCGGAAGGCGAATTGGTTGTTCATGGAGTTGGTGCCGCGCGAGACGATGTCAACGCCTTGTTCTTTCAGCAGCGACTCCTGCGGAGCGGAGATCTGGCGCGCGATATCGGCCTGGCCGGAGAGGATAGCGCCGGTGCGCACGGACTCTTCGGCGGCGAGGATGTAGTGGACGCCGTCGATGTCCGCGCGGCCCTGGTGCTTGACCGCCGGCGGGGCCCAGTCGTAGTCCTCGCGGGTCTTGAGCTTGAGGTCCGTGCCGATTTCTTCCGATTCCACCACGAAGGGCCCAGAGCCGATGACGTTGATCGCGTTGCCGGGGCCGAAGCCCTCGTTGTCCAAAGCCAGGGTGGAATCGGAGAGCAGCCCGGCGTTGTAGGCGGAGGTGGCCTGGAGGAAACCCGGAGAAGGCTGGGTGAAGTAGAACTTCACGGTGTCCTCGTCCACGACCTCGCCGTGGTCATAGTTGGCGATCTGCTCGGAGCTAGTCAGCGTGCGGGATTTGTCGCCACGACCGAAAAGATCGAAGTTGGCCACGACGTTCTCGGCGGTGAGCGGGGAGCCATCGGAGTAAGTGACGTCAGTGCGGATGTTAAACGTGTATTCCGTGGCATCCTCGTTGACCTCGGGCATCTCCGTGGCGATCCACGGCGAGAGCTCGAGGGTTTCGGGGTCTTGGTAGAGGAGGCGGTCGGTCAGCTGGTTGACCACACCACCGTTGGGATAGAAGCCCGCGGCCGGCGGGTAAAGCGTGCGGAAGAATTGCGGCTCGAGGTAGGTAAGGACGTTGTCCTCACCTTCCGGCCGGTCCGCAGCAGAGCAGCCCGCTAGGGCAAGGGCTGCTGCCAAGGTGGCGGCGAGTGCGCGTAGAGTTTTCACGGTAATGCTTTCAGAAAGTAGATAGTCGGTGTGCAGTGCGTCTCTGGATTTAACACAACGCATACTGAGCGGTATTATTCCACTAGACAGCACAGTCTAAAAGTTTGAGGTTGATTTATATGCCCGCCATCGCCATCGTCGGGGCCGGCCCGCGTGGTATCTCGCTGGTCGAGCGCCTCGCAGCCCACCTGCGCGCGACCCCCCTTCATTCACCCCTGCGGCTCCACATCATCGACGATGCCCCGCTGGGCGCTGGCCGCATTTGGGATACCGAGCAGACCCGCACGCTGTGCATGAACACCCTGGCCGGCGCGGTCACGTTGTTTACCGAGCCCGGCTCCACGACCACCGCGCCGGTACTTGAAGGCCCCATCCTCTACGAGTGGATTCAGCTTCTGCGCGGCGAGCGCCCCTCCATCTCCCCCGCCAAGCTGGAGCTCTACGATTCCCACCCGCCGCGCGAGGGGCTTGCTGCCTCTTTTGCCGAGGAACTCGCGCAGACCCGCCCGGAATCCAACCCCTCCCGCGCGCTCTACGGCGCCTACCTGGAGTGGGTCTTCGAGGTTGCGCTAGCTCAGCTGCCGGAGAGCGTAGACGTCGTCCAGCACCGCGCCCGCGCACTGTCCGTGGAGGAGCACGGTGAGCAGGACGCCATCGAGCTTTCCGACGGCACCACCGTCACCGCCGACGCCACCGTCCTGGCCTATGGCTGGCAGGTGCCTGCGTTGAACGAATCCGAGCGCGCACTGGCGGAGGCTGCGGATTCCGGCCTGCACTGGGTGCGCCCGGATAACCCCGTGGAGCAGCCGGTATCTGAGGTCCCTGCGGGCGAGAAGGTCCTGGTCCGCGGCCTGGGCATGGGCTTCTTCGATGTCATGGCGCTGCTCACCATCGACCGTGGCGGCGAATTTGTGGAGGATCCCTCCACCCGCTCCGGCCTGCGCTACGAGCCGAACGGCGAGGAACCGCACTTCATCGTCTCCTCCGGCCGCGGCTACCCCTATATCCCGAAGTCGGAGTACCACGCGCTGCCACCGCAGGCCGCGCTGACCCGCTTCCGCGCCGCGGTCGCCGCGCTCGATCCGGAGGCGGAGCTGGACTTCGGCACGCAGCTGCTGCCGCACATCCTGCGCGATGCCTACGCCGAGTACTACGAGAACCAAGCGCGGGTGGCACCGGATGCTCTGCAGCGCCCGCTCGAGGATATCCTCACCACGATCGATTCCACGGAGCTCACCGCCCCGGATCTTCGGGGCATGGCGGACCAGCTGCGCGTCGCGCTCGACGGCGCATCGACTGAGCCGCTCGACCTAGCGCACTGGGCGCACCCGCTGGCGGATTTCAACGGCACGGAGCTGACCGAGTACATCGCCGAGGGCCTCGCCCACGATATCCGGGAGGCCGTCGCCGCCGCCGACTCCCCGCTCAAGTCCGCGCTGTGGGCCATCTCGGCCGCGCGCAAGCCCTCCTCCATCGCCGGCTCGGAAGGCCGGATGACGTGGGAGTCCCGCACCAGCACCTACAAGGAGTTCATGGCCTTCGGGCAGATGGTGGGCTCCGGCCCGCCGCTCTTCCGCACCCGTCAGCTGCTCGCGCTTGTCGACGCCGGCCTCGTCACCTTCCTAGGCCAGCGCCCCCAGCTGGAGATCGGCGAGAAGTTCACGCTGCGCACCGCGCACGGTGAGGCTTCCTCCACCTGGCTTATCGACGCCTGGATGCACTCCCCCGATGTCCGCCGCGCCGGCGATCCACTCGCAGTGTCCCTCAATGGGCGCGTGCGCGCCTTCGTCGATCATGGCCAGGCCACCGGCTCGCCGGAGACGACGTGGAGCCGCCGCGCGGTCAACCCCGGTGGCACCGAGGACCCGCGCCTGCACATCGTGGGCATCCCCACCTATTCGCAGTGGCCGGATACCACCATCTCCCCCATGCCCGGCACGGATCCGCTCATGCTGCAGGAAACCGACCGCACGGCCGGCTCGCTGCTCACTTCCCTCTAATCACGCGGCGGTTTAATCCAGGGCGTCGAGGGCCTGCTCCAAGTCCGCGAGCAGGTCATCGATGGACTCGATGCCCATGGAGATGCGCACGAGGTCTGCCGGCGGGACGAGCTCGGAGCCCTCCGCGGAGATATGCGTCATGTTCTGTGGGTGCTCGATGAGGGACTCCACGCCGCCGAGGGACTCCGCCAGCGAGATGAGCTTAGTGTTGAGACAAATCTGGCGGGCATGCTCCTCGCTGTGGAAGCGCACGGACATCATGCCGCCGAAGCCACGCATCTGCTTCTTAGCCAGCTCATGGCCCGGGTGCGAGGGCAGGCCTGGGTAGAGAACCTGCTTGACCTCCGGACGGGATTCCAAGAACTCAGCCACGGCCTGCGCATTGGAACAGTGGCGATCCATGCGGACTTCCAAGGTCTTGATACCGCGGGCGGTGAGGTAGGCGTCGAAAGGCGAGGACACCGCACCGACATTGCCTTGGAAGTACAGCAGGCGCTCGTCCATCTCCGCGGAGTTGGTCACGACCGCGCCGCCCAGCACATCCGAGTGGCCGCCCAGGTACTTCGTAGTGGAATGCAGCACGTGATCCGCGCCCAGCTCCAAAGGATTTTGCAAGTAGGGCGTGGCGAAGGTGTTGTCGACGACGATCTGGGCGTCGCCAGCCTCCTTGACTGCCTTAGCGACCGCAGCGATATCCGTGATTGTTGTCGCCGGGTTGGTCGGGGTCTCCAGCCAAATCAGCTTGGTGTTCTCCTGCAGCGCCGCCTCTACCGCCGCGGTATCGGCGGTGTTGACGATGGACAGCTCGATGCCCCACTGGCCATAGTCGTGGTGCAGCAAGCGGTACATGCCGCCGTAGGCATCGTTGCCCAGAATCACGTGGTCCCCCGGGCGCACGAGGATGCGGATGAGGGTATCGACTGCCGCCATGCCCGTGGCGAAACAGCGGGCGTATTCAGCGTTCTCTAGCGCCGCGAGGGTCTTCTCGAGGGAGTGAACGGTGGGGTTGGCCACGCGGCCATACTCATAGCCGCCGCGCAGCTGCGCGAGGCCGTCCTGTTGGAACGTGGTGGAAGCGTAGATCGGTACGTTGATGGATCCCATGTAGGGATCCGGCTGGTAACCGGCATGGATGGAGCGGGAGGAAAAGCCAAGAGTGCGGTTGTCAGTCATGAGGCACAAGTCTAGACCAAGCTGTTCAGTTGCGAGAAAGACTAGCTTTTTATATTCAGCTCTCTTCCCTACTATCGATAGGCGTCAGTCGTGAGCGACAAAAAGAAAGGACACGCGTGACTGCATTATCCGCACGCCTAGGCTCAGCCTCCGAAACAACCAACGACGCCGTCGACACAGTCACCAGGTGGTGGCAAACCGAAAACATGCAGTCCTGGCTCATCGACAAGCCCATCGGCATCGCGCTCATTCTCATCGTCGCCATCATCGGCAGCTGGCTGCTGCGCCGGCTCATCACCAAGCTGGCCGATAACAGCGTCAAGAAGGGCAAGCTCAGCTCGCCGCTCTCTCCTCGCAAAGCTCACCGGACGACCGATAAGGTACTCGAGAAAACGCAAGAGGCACGGCGTACTTCCCGCATCCAAACGCTCGCCGGCGTCGGCCGCTCCGCGGTCGCCATTTTTGTCTGGGTCTGGGCAGTGTTGGCCATCTTGGACAAGCTCGGCGTCAACGTCGCCCCGCTTGTAGCATCTGCTGGCGTGGTTGGCGTCGCCCTTGGTTTCGGCGCGCAAGCATTGGTCAAGGATTTCCTCTCCGGCATCTTCATGCTTATGGAGGATCAGTACGGCATCGGTGACACCATCGACCTCGGTAACGGGGTCTTCGGCGATGTAGAGTCCATTTCCCTGCGTATCACCACGGTCCGCGATATCGATGGCGCGCTGTGGTACGTCCGCAACGGCGAAATTCTGCAGGTTGCCAACCATTCTGACCGCTACTCTGTGGCCCGCGTCCAAGTCCCCATCGCGCTGAGCAACGACCCCACCCGAGCAGTCGACGTCATCACCACCGCAGCAGAAGAAGCCGCCCGCGACTCCGACATCAAGGACTTCATCCTGGCCACCCCCACGGTCAATGGCATGTCTGGCCTGGAAGTGGACCACATGTCCTACCGCGTTTCCGTCAAGACGCTACCGGGCAAGCAGTGGGATGTGCAGCGCGCCATGCAAGCGAAAATCCTCACCGCCATGCATGCGGAAGGAATTACCACGCCCTACCCACGAGGGATGGCTATCTTTGATCTGGAAGAACCGGGCCTTACGCGAAAGGAAGATTAGGCGTGCAACCAACGAGTGTGTACGAAGCCGTAGGTGGAATGGAGACCTTTGAGAAACTCGTCAGTGGCTTCTACGCCCAGGTACGCACCGATGATCTCATCGGCCCGATGTACCCGGATGATGACTGGGAGGGCGCACAGCAGCGCCTGACGTGGTTCCTCGTGCAGTACTGGGGTGGTCCACAGCTCTTTTCCGAGCAGCGCGGCCACCCTCGCCTGCGCATGCGTCACGCGCCCTACCCCATCGACATGGCCGCTCACGATCGCTGGCTCGAGCTCATGGGCAACTCATTGGCACAGATCGACGAGGAGACCATCCCGCCGGCCTATCGCGCCATGATCTGGGATCACATGGAGCGAGTAGCAGCGATGCTCATCAACCGCGCCCCCTAAAGCCCGAAGGCCTCCTTCACCGGCTGGGAGACCAGTTCTCCCCCGCGGGTCATAAGCCCATCGGCCAATCCCGAGAAGCGCTCCACCGCACCGTCGAAGCCATCGGCAGCCACTGCGCGAATGTAGGGCAGAGTGGCAGAACCCAGCGCACGGGCAGAGGTGTTCGCCACCGCGCCGGGCATATTGGCCACGCAATAGAAGATGGTGTCGTGCACCTTGAAGGTGGGATCGTCGTGGGACGTCTTGCGGGAGTTTTCGAAGCAACCGCCTTGGTCAATGGCGACGTCGACAAGCACTGCACCCTTCTTCATCCGCTGTACCACGTCTTCGCGCACCAGCTTCGGGGCCGCCGCGCCCGGAACCAGGACTGCGCCGATGACCAGATCTGCCTCCAGCAGCTCGGACTCCAGCGCCGCGGGGTCCGAGACAATCGTGCGCACGTTGCCATGGTACTGCTCATCGAAGCGCTGCAGCACGTGCGGGTCAAGGTCCAGCACGGTTACCTCCGCGCGCAATCCTTGCGCCATCGCCACCGCCGAAGCTCCCACCTGGCCACCACCGATGACGACAACGCGGGCCGGGCGCGTGCCCGGCACACCGGCTACCAGCAATCCGCGCCCGCCCTCAGTAGACAGCAGGTGGTGCGCGCCCTCAGTAACCGCCAGGCGGCCAGCCACCTGGGACATCGGTGTCAGCAGCGGCAGCGTGCCCCGGGAATCGGTCACGGTTTCATAGGCCACGGCCGTCGTACCGGCCTTCATGAGCGCTTCCGTCAGCGGGCGATCCGCAGCCAGGTGCAGGTAAGTAAACAGCAGGAGGTCTTCGCGCAGGTAGCCGTACTCGGATTCGAGAGGCTCCTTGACCTTGACCACCATATCCGCCGCCCAAGCCTCCGCAGCGGAAGGGACAATGGTCGCGCCGACGGCTTCATAGTCGGAGTCCGGAAATGAGGCGCCTTCCCCGGCCGCTGTTTCCACCAGGACCTCGTGACCGTCCTTGATCAAGATGTCCGCGGCACTAGGAGTAAGGGCGACGCGGTTTTCGTTGTTCATGATTTCTTTGGGTACAGCAATACGCATGGTGAGAGCCATCTCCTTTTGTTGAAGAAAACTGAATTCGACCCCTTCAGAGTAACGCAGATCACCTCCTGTGTGCGTCGCTCTTGTTCACCGAGCGGGGTGATTCTTGAAGAATTAGTATGCGGAGCATGAGCACACTAGGCGATATACGGCGCTCCTTCCTCCCCCTCGGGTGGACTGCGTTCGGCGGACCGGCTGCCCACCTGGGTTATTTCCGCGCTGAGTTTGTCAGCCGCCGGAAGTGGCTCAGCGATTCCGCCTATGCCGATCTCGTGGCCATGTCCCAGTTTCTCCCCGGCCCGGCTAGCTCGAAGGTCGGGATGGCGCTGGGCTACGGGCGCGCGGGCCTACTCGGCCTCATCTACTCATGGTTCCTGTTCACCTTCCCCTCCGCACTCATCCTCACCCTGTTTGGCCTCCTCGTTGCACCCAACAATGGGTGGATCCAGGGCATCTTAGGGGGACTCCTCGCTGCCGCCGCCGGTGTGGTGGTCCACGCCATCGTGGGGATGGCAAAGAAGCTCCTGCTTACCCCCACCGCGTGGGCGCTTGCGCTCATCAGCGCCGCCGTGCTGCTCGTCGCCGGGTCCGCGTGGCAGCTGGCTGTCCTCGCCGTGGCTGGAGTGCTTGGGGCAACCGTGTTGAGAACATGGCTGCCGACGACCTCGGCGCCCGCCGCCGATAGTGGCCCGCGCGCGGTGCCCGCCCGCCTGGCGTGGGGCTGTGTAGCAGCGTTCTTCCTCCTGTTGGGCGGGTTGGCGGTGGGGGCACAGCTTAGCGACGCCTACCTCATCACCCGCGCCAACGCCTTCTACCAGTCCGGCGCCCTGGTCTTTGGCGGCGGGCACGTGGTCCTGCCACTGCTGGAGGAACAATTCGTCGGCGCGGGCTGGCTCAGCCAGCAGGAGTTTCTCGCGGGCTACTCGGTAGCCCAGGGCGTGCCGGGGCCGCTGTTTACCTTCGCGTCTTACCTTGGGGCAGTCGACGGCGGAATCGGCGGAGCGCTCCTGGGGACCGTTCTAATCTTCGTGCCGGGCGCCTTACTCACGCTCGCGGCTTTGCATTTGTGGACGCGTTGGAATCATCTTGGTTGGCTGCGCGGCGCGTTCTCGGCCATCAACGCAGCCGTGGTCGGCCTGCTCATCGCAGCGCTCTGGGATCCCATCATCACCCACGGGGTGACCGGTTGGGCTTCGGCGCTCATTGCGGTGGGCGCGGGCATAGCCCTCTTCTGCAAGGCCCCGCCGTGGACGGTCGCCGTCGGCGCCGCACTGGCGGGATTCGTACTGCTCTAGAACAGTGACAGCCGCGTCGAATGGTAGACGCTGCCATAAGGCGCGTCTAGGCGAACCCAGCGCCCCTTGCCTGCCACGCGCAAGTGACGGGGGATCTTGAGTGATGCGGCAAACCCCGGAATGAGGCCGAGGCTGGTGCAGGCGAAGATCATCCGCATGGGAATCTCCACCTGCGCCTCCGAGCTCTCCACGGTGAGCACTGTCTGATTCAACAGGCTTTTTGGCGGGCCCATCGGCCCTGAGAACTGGCGGGCCAGCTGCCGGCCTTTGTCTGCGAGCTCGCGCACGACGTCGACCGGCAAGGAATCGATCTCGCGGAATCCCTGCGCCGGCGGCAACGCGCCTGGCCAGGATGGATCGCGCGCCGGCCCCAGCGAAAGCTCCACTCCGTCCTCCGCAAGGACAGGGTCGGGGGCGGTGTGGAGGGCGTCGGCAAGCGCTTGCGCGGACACCACTGCCCCGTCGCGGCCCACGGTGCCTCCGCACCGCCGTGCCACAACGACATCGAAGGGCGTCGTGACAAAGACCTCGACCTGGTTGGCGTCATGCTGGCGCAGACGCACCGAGGCTGAGGCATCGAGCCCCGTCGCGCGGGCGAGGAGGGCACGCAGCCCTCCCCCACCGCTGCGCACTCGGAGAGTTTCACTCTCCATGATCGCGCTGCTCATCCAGCTCGACGACGGCGTGTTCCAGGATGATGTTGCGCTCCTCCTCAGTAACCTCGCGCGGCATCTGTGTACCCGGGTCGATGGCGACCTGCACGCAGTCGATGACGCAAGCCACCTGGCCCTGGGCGTCCTTAATCTTTTGGCGGGTGGTGAAGGAGGTGGTGCCAAGACGCACCACCGTGGTTTCCACCGTCACCGTGCCGTGGCGTCCATCCCACTTGATGGGGCGGACATAGTCCGCGTCGATATGGCGGACGAATGCCACCATGTTGACACCGCGGGCGTAGAAGTTGTGCATGGCAAAAGCCAAGCGCGCCTCCTGCGCCAGCTCGATGAAATTGGAGTTCATCATGTGGCCGTACATGTCGAAGTCCGACCAGCGCACACCTACGGTGAGCGCATGGACATTGTCCGTGGTCTTTTCCGACACAACCTTTTGAGCGGACATTCCAGGTTCCTTTCGGAGTTCTTCCTCTGAGTGTTAGGGCCAGTTCGCCCTAACGGCTGAGCTTGCGGTGGGTAACGCGAGACGGGCGGGCAGCTTCCTCACCGAGGCGCTCAACCTTGTTCTTCTCGTAGTCACCGAAGTTGCCCTCGAACCAGAACCACTGACCTTCTGCCACGTTGCCCTCCCAGGCCAGGATGTGGGTACAGGTGCGGTCGAGGAACCAGCGGTCGTGAGAAATAACCACGGCACAGCCGGGGAACTTCTCCAGGGCGTTTTCCAGCGAGCCCAGGGTTTCCACGTCCAAGTCGTTCGTCGGCTCATCGAGGAGGATCAGGTTGCCGCCCTCTTTAAGGGTCAGGGCCAGGTTCAAGCGGTTGCGCTCACCGCCGGAGAGAACCTTGGAAGGCTTCTGCTGATCGGCACCCTTGAAACCGAAAGCGGAGAGGTAGGCGCGGGACGGCATTTCGTTCTGGCCGACGTGAATGTAATCCAGCCCGTCGGAGACTACCTCCCACACGGTGGCCTCGGGGTCGATGTTCTCGCGGCCCTGGTCAACATAGGACAGCTTGACGGTCTCGCCGACGTCCACGCTGCCGGAATCCGGCTGCTCCAGACCCACGATGGTCTTGAACAGCGTGGACTTACCCACACCGTTCGGGCCGATCACGCCGACAATGCCGTTACGCGGCAGGGTGAAGGACAAGTCCTTGATGAGCACACGATCATCGAAGCCCTTGGTCAGGTTCTTGACCTCTACCACCTTGTTGCCCAGGCGCGGCGGGGTCGGAATCTGGATCTCCTCAAAGTCCAGCTTCTTGTACTTCTCGGCTTCCGCAGCCATCTCCTCGTAGCGCTGGAGACGGGCCTTGTTCTTGGCCTGGCGGGCCTTCGCACCGGAGCGAACCCATGCGAGCTCGTCCTTGAGGCGCTTCTGCAGCTTCTTGTCTTTGGCGCCGGCAATTTCCAGACGCTCAGCCTTCTTCTCCAGGTAGGTGGAGTAGTTGCCCTCGTAGGGGTAGAGCTTGCCGCGATCAACCTCACAGATCCAGCCCGCGACGTGGTCGAGGAAGTAACGGTCGTGGGTCACGGCCAGGACCGCACCCGGGTAAGACTCGAGGTGCTTCTCCAGCCACTGGACAGACTCGGCGTCCAGGTGGTTCGTGGGCTCGTCGAGCAGCAGCAGGTCGGGCTCACTCAGCAGCAGCTTGGCCAGCGCGACGCGGCGGCGCTCACCACCGGAGAGGTTGGTTACCGGGGCATCGGACGGCGGGCAGCGCAGTGCTTCCATAGCCTGCTCGATCTTGGAATCAACCTCCCAGGCATCGGCGGCGTCGAGCTCCTCCTGCAGCTTGCCCATTTCCTCCATGAGTTCGTCGGAGTAATTGGTGGCCATCTCCTCCGCGATCTCTTCGAAGCGCTGCTTCTTCTGGAAGATCTCACCGAGGCCCTCTTCGACGTTTTCGCGGACCGTCTTCTCCTCATTGAGCGGCGGCTCCTGGAGGAGGATGCCGACCGTCTTGCCCGGATCCAGGAAAGCCTCACCGTTGGAAGGCTGATCAAGGCCGGCCATGATCTTCAGGATCGAGGACTTACCTGCACCGTTGGGGCCCACGACGCCAATCTTGGCGCCCGGGTAGAAAGCCATGGTGACGTTATCCAAAATAACCTTGTCACCGATGGCCTTACGCACGTTTTTCATCGTGTAGATGAATTCGCCCATGTTTCACCCTTTGCTTCTGTCAGGATTGGTAAATAACAGTACAAAGACTACATCACATGGGCGGCGGTGGTCCTCTGTCCTTAGACCATCGCGTCCTCAGGTTCCGGTTCGACGTGTGACTCGGCCGCAGACTGCGCTTGCTGACGGTCCGCCGCGGTGTCCTGCGGAGTATCTCCCGACTGCAGGGCAGCCGGCATTGCTTCATTCTCCGTGGCGCTGGGTGGCGCCGTGTAATCTACGTCCGGCACCGGCGGATTCTCCCCCAGCCAGAGAGCTTCACTGCCCTCCTCGCCGTAGGAGGTGCCAATTTTGGTGGAGGTGATGCAGAAGCGGTTGAGGTCGAGCCCCACGTGCGCAATCTTGATATAGGTCCTGGAGCGCGTCGCTCCGCGCTGATCCTCCCACCGGTCCGTGACGATGGAGCCCATCACAAAGACCGGCATGCCCTTATACAGCGACTTCTTGACGTTGATGGCGCACTGGCCCCACACCTCGCCGTCGATATAGTTGAGGTCCAGCTCTCGCCACACCGTCTTGCCTTCTTCATCCTTTTCCGGAACGCTTCGGGAGGAGGCAAAACGCAGGCGGGCCTTGTACATGGTGTCGCTAATCTTGGTCAGGTGCGGGTCGTGGGTCAGACGCCCAGTGAGTGAAATTGGGTATTGAGACATTGCGTGATTCCTTTGCCATGTGTGGTTGGTGATCTTCTTGAGTGCGAGGAAGCAATACGCCTCCCTTACCTCGCATCATCGCCACCGATCACCGCACCCGCAATAGCGTCACCGCGAACCTGTGGATAACTTGTTGAAAGACTCAACAAAATATCCATTCACACAGTTCAAAGACCCTTTTCCATCACCCTGGACGCGCCAGCTCTCTAGTGCTGGCGCCCCTAGTGCTGTCGGAAGCTGGAATCGTCGCCTTCGTTCATCTGCTTGAGCATGGCGTTATAGCTTGCCAAGTCGGCATCGCCGTCAACGTCCGCCTTAGCATCGTGGCGGCGAGCGGTGGCGCGATCCTCTCGCAACCAATCCAGGAAGAGTGAACCAAAGACGATCACCAGCGGGAACTGGCCAAAGCCCCACGAAATACCGCCGCCGGTGCGCTGATCCGTGACAAAGTCCGGGTTCCACGGCAGGTTCAAGGATTCATAGAAATCCAAGCCAAGAATAACCTGCATCTGCATGAGGTAGACACCGGCGAACAGATGCAGAGGCATCGACACAAACAGGATAAGCAGGCGAACGCCAGTGGGTGCGCGCCATGGCAACGGATCCGGGCCAATAACCTCCCAGTAGTAGATGTAGCCGGAAATCAGGAAGACCCAGTTCATGATGACGTGCCCGGCGTGTTCCGAAATGGCAACCTCGTAGAAGCTCGGAAAGAGGTAGAGCACGTAGAGAATGGCCAGAAACTGCAGGACGTTGACCGCCGGATGCGTCAGGATGCGCAGCGTGGTGGATTTGGTGAGGGCAACGGCGGCGTCGTGAAGCGTGGGCTTGCCCGGCTCACCCGGTTCAAACGCCTCCATAACCAAGGTCACTGGGGCACCCAACACGAGGCAGAGCGGAATCGCCATGGACAAAATCATGTGCACCAGCATGTGCATGGAGTACAGCGCCGGCATGTACAGGCCAATACCGTTGCTCATGATGATGGTCATGCCCAACGAGCCCACCAGGAACCAGGTCGTACGCCCCGCCGACCACGTCAGCCCGCGCTGCTTCAGGCGCCACAACGCATAGAGATAGAAACCAGCCAGCACGAGGCCCAGCGAGCCAAACATGAGATCAAAGCGGAACATGGTCCAGACGTTGGTGGCCGTGGGGGCGTCGAAAAGCTCGTAGCCCACGAGGATCTGCATGGCGTTGAGATTCGGATCCCGCGGCGGCGGGGGCGGTGTACGGCCCATCGAGATGGCCACGCCGACTGTGGCCGCCATGATGAAGACCTCCACCACGGCCACCCGAATAAACAGGCGCGGGGCACTCTTCAGCTGCGGGATGGTGACGCGACGATGCACAAAGCCTATGGCCGCGAGCACCACCGTGAGCACTGTTTTGCTCAACACCAGCAAGCCATAGCGAGTAGTGAATAAATCCCCTAACTCAACGCGGATGAGCGCGTTGACCACACCGGTCGCCGCCAGCCCCAAGATGGACAGCAGCGCAACCGTAGAATAACGGCGAACCGCCACGCCCATGTCCGGCCCTAGGCGGCGGCCATGCGCAATGAGGCCCATGAGCCCACCGACCCACAGCATGATGAAGAACAGGTGCAAGAGCAGTGAGTTCGTGCCGTAGTCATGGTCGCCGCCAGAGGCCGAGTGCCCCTCCATCCCGAGGGGCACGGTGAGCAACAGCGACAAGAAGAACGTACCGACCTGTCCCGCCCACGTGCGCGCAACAAACCCCGCCACGGCGACGATCGCTGCGATCCCCGCGGTGAGGAGCCAGACTTGCGACGCCGCAATCTGGCCCACCGCCATGCCCATCAGCTCCGGGTTAAGGACCTGCCGCAACGGGGTACCGGTGAGATCCGACATAACAAGGGGAACCTCGAGCAAGGACACCACCGCGGCCCCCACAGCGGCCCAGGCACCGGTCCGCGCAGCGATGTGCCCGTCGACGGTGAGACGCGCCTTGATCAAACGCTCGTTGTCCTTATCAGGCACGGCCGGGTAGATCAAGAACGCGCTGGACATGAATGAGCCAATGGACAGCGCCATCAGCATCCAAGCGACGGCACGGAAGAAGGGCAGACCAAAGGTCGTCATGCGCCCCGGGTCGGGGATACCGAGGGCGGCGAGCGAATCTGCAAGGAAGAACAGGGAAATGATCCCGCCCACAAGACCGGCGAAGACGACGAAAGAAAGATTCAACAAACGGGAGGGCCGCGCTCCCGACGCCGAGTGCGCCAGCCCAGGCGAGTACTGTGAGCTGGTGTTTTCCTTCTCTGTGTGCATGGTGGGCAGTCTACCGCCACACATGTTCTCTTACCTAAAAGGTAGACAACTCTCAGCTTTCGGGTAGTCTGCACTTATGGACTCACGCCAGCTTCACCACTTTCGAACCGTCGTGGACCACGGTTCGTTTACGCAGGCCGCGGAATCGCTGCAGCTCACGCAACCTTCCCTGAGCCTTACCGTGCGCAAACTCGAAAAAGATCTCAACGTGAAGCTGCTCTCCCGCGGGCGCGGCGGAGTCCAAACCACGGAGGCCGGAGATTACCTCTATGGTGTCGCGACCTCGATCGATTCCCTCCTCAACACCGCTGCCGTGCGCCTAGCCGAGATTGCGTCGGGCAGCGCCGGGTCAGTCACGCTGTGTTCCGCGCCCGAGTTCAATTGGCTGTATATGCCGGCGGTTCTGCGCCGCATGCGGCAACGCGCGCCAGAGGTAAGTGTTTCCTTAAAGGACTTAGAACCTACCACCACGCTCAAGCAGGTCCTGGATGGCTCCGTGGAGATCGGCATCATCCTCACCACCAACCCACAGCGCTTCCGCCAGGACTACGGCACACAGCTCACCATTGACTGCGCCGCCGAGATGGACCTGCGCGTCGCACTCCCCCAGCGTCTGGCGGACCTACCCGACCCAGTCCAGCTCTCCGATCTTGCCGCCGAAACGTGGCTCCTGCCGCCGCGCTGTCCGGAGCTCAGCAGCCTGCCCGAAGTGTTGGACCAGGTATGGGCCGCGGCCCCGCTCAGCAAACCTATGGGCGTCCAGGAAATTTCCACGCTGCAAACAGGCTTGCCGCTCGTTGCCGGCGACTATGGCATCAGCCTCATGCCGCACACCGCGCAGGCCTTGGGCCAGAGCGGCGTTCATTTCCGTCGCGTTGCGGAAACGCTGCCTACTATGCAGGCGCTTCTCATCCACCGTACGGACCGTGCATTGAGCCCGGCAGCGCGCACGTTGGTCTCCACCCTCCTCAGCACCAGCACCGAATCAACGCCAGCAGTAGCCCGATAGTCTGACTTCGCTCTCCGGTGCGTTATGATGGCTCGGTACGCCTCCATAGCTCAGTGGATTAGAGCAGTGGGTTTCTACCCCATGTGTCGCGGGTTCGAATCCTGCTGGGGGCACGCAGTTCAGAGCCACTTTTTGAGATTTGCCATAACGTCAAAAAGTGGCCTTTAGGCACCTTTTGGGCACACTCCTATGGACATTACTCTCGCCACTTTTGACTACGCCCCGGAATCCGCGCTGCGCGGACTGCGTTTCAGTAACGCCTGGGTGCCGTCGCCAAGCTATGCGGAATCGCGCCGCGGGGTGCTCACAGGACAATACCCGCAGCGCGGCGCCACCACCCGCATCACGGAGATTTTCGCGGCCGCCGGCTTCGAAGTCCGAGAAGACGCCCTCCCCGCGTCCGCACCGGTCTTTCGCCTCCTCGAGCAGCCGCATCCCCAGCTGCTGGGTGACCTAGAGGGCGTCGTGGCGGTCTGCTCCCTACAGGGCGAGAAGTCCGCGATGTCTCTCCTATGGCCCGGCGTAGCAGAGTCCGGGGAGTGCGCAGAGCTCGTCTCCCCTCTCGACCTGGCGCCCACGCTCGCGGCAATCGCGGGGCTGGATGTGCGCCCCAACGCCCCGCTGTCCTTCGACGGTCTCAATCTGGTTCCGGTGCTCCGCTACGGCGCCTCCGGGCACACAGCACTCTTCTTCGACAACGGCGTACGTATGCAGGACGCCGTGCTTGTCGACGCCTCCGCCACCCCGCCCAGCGCCTTGCCGCGTCTGCAGGAGGAGTGGGAAACGTGGAAGAGGTTTATGGCTTTCGGCCCGCTGCAGTAGCTACTCCACCGGGATAACAACCCAGAGGATGAGATAGAGCAGGATTCCTGAGAAGCCCAGCAGAGTCGCAACAACGAAGAGAATGCGCACCAGGGTCGGATCGAGGTTGTAGGTCTGTGCGATGCCGCCGCAGACGCCGCCGAGCATCGTGTCAGTAGTGGAACGAGTTAAACGTTGGTTGGTCATGATGTCTCCTTTCGCTTTCTATTATCCAGAGTTGGGGCCGAGGAGACATCAGTATTTACCGGCTCTTCCGGTTTTAGAGTGCGTAGCGGG
>NZ_KV796737.1:0-452 GCF_001809235.1 Corynebacterium sp. HMSC072A04
CCGTCACGGCCTTCGACATGTTTGCGCATGATGACTCCTGGTTGGTAGCCATCGGCTTCGGCGACGTCACCGGTTAAATCCCGGGTCTTATCATGCGACATGGGCTTAGCCCGCCAGCCGAAGCCTTCAATAAAGGTTGGTGCATCCTCAATGTCGCAGGCCTGGTAGGTGTGTAACACCACAGTAGCTGGAGGCTTAATCTCACCGGAGAGCAGTTTTATGACTGCCTCCGGAATCGTCAGATCGTGCTTGGTTGCGGTGTGGTGGATGAAGGCATCGAGTTTAATGCCGGTGTCTTCATCACAGTGCAGTTCCAGCCAGGCTGAGGTGCCGTTAGAAGAAAACCGGTACGTATTTTTAGGGCGGGTGTCCTGGTAGGCGATGGAGTTATCGAGGGTTTTGCAGATATCGCGGACTTTGCGCCTGATTTGACTACGCGTGGGAAAAGCCTG
>NZ_KV796738.1:0-760 GCF_001809235.1 Corynebacterium sp. HMSC072A04
TACCAATCCTGTAGAAACGTGCTGTCGATGGGCAAACACGGCAACAAACCAATCCTGGAAGAGGCATGCCAGCGCCTGATGGCCAACAACGGCAGCCGACGAGCGGTGTCATATACCGCAGTCAAAAACATGATGGCCGCCATACGCAAAGAACACGCCACACGGCCCCGCGGGGGTAACCAGCCCACGCGCAGCACCACAACCAACCAATCCACCGCCCCTGCAGTCTCCGACAGGGATACCACAGGCGCGTTTCTCGGCGGTGCAGACCAGTTCAACATGGACAACCTCGTTAAGAAAGGAAACTAAAGCCCATGTCATCACCAACCCCGCCAACAGATCGCTTCCTTGACGAATCCGTTCTGGCCGACTTCACCGCGCTGCGGATGACTGCCTTCGGCAGAAGCGTTATCGACATCGCCAACGATCCCGCATTCGACACATGGACGTTTTCCCAAAAGGTGCTCTACGCACTCGATAAAGAAGTCGCGGCCAGGCGTGAACGACGCATCAACAAACTGCTGAAAGCATCCCGATCGCCAAACCTTGATGCTTGCCTTGAAAAGGTAGTCTGCACGCCTGACCGCAACATCAACCCCGAGCAAGTCAGCAGACTCGCTCACGGACAATGGTGCCACCTGGGCCAAAACATTGTCATCCTGGGCAAATCCTCAGTCGGCAAAACCTACCTCGCCCAAGCCCTGATCACAGCAGCATGCCGCAAAGACTACTCCGCACGGTTCTACCGCACCGACATGCT
>NZ_KV796739.1:0-300 GCF_001809235.1 Corynebacterium sp. HMSC072A04
ATACAGTTCTCACACAACACCCCACACAACCCAAACAACCAAGAAGTCATCCAACCTGACTGCTGAAACTCGTGCGGGTTACAACCAGGGAACAATGCCCCAGACACCCAACAATGCACCAAGCACTTTTCAAAACAGACACTTAACAAGTGCCACGTTGGTTAATCAATCATCCCAGTTAAGATGTATCTCCACCCGATTATCATTCGATGGCAGTAGAACAATCGTCTACATCAACCACCAACCACACAACAAACCGTGTGGTTTACAGCACCAACTGGTGCTAATTAAAGCTCCTTA
>NZ_KV796740.1:0-408 GCF_001809235.1 Corynebacterium sp. HMSC072A04
GGGGCTGACCCATTTCGGTACTTGGCCTGCTGGTATAGCACTGCGGTAGGTTCGCTCTTTAAGCCAATCAGCAAAGGTAATGCGGGTGTGGTGGACTGCAGCTGTAAACCGCGCAGCATCCTCGGGATTGCGTACTTGGACAAGCATGTAGCCCAGTTTCCGGATTGCTTTATGCGCTGGGTGAATCGGGTTGCGGCTGATATCAGCAAAAGTGTTGCGTTGGACGTGAACTAAGCAACGCTGGATGGTCACATCGGGCCATTTAATACGCAGTGCCTTGAGTGCTCCGCCTGCCCCGTCGGTGGTGACGATGAGTGGTTGCGCGATTTTGTCGAGCAGTTTCAGGTACTCGTATGAGCTTTCGCGCAGGCACCAATGCCAGGCGATGACGTGTGTATTGGTGCAGGC
>NZ_KV796741.1:0-36222 GCF_001809235.1 Corynebacterium sp. HMSC072A04
TACGTGTCCACGATTTGCGGGCAACCCCATTTTCTCTGGATAATCCGGGTAGTGCTTGGATTCTAACCGGCTTGAACAAGTAGTCATATGGGCGCGCTGCCCGTTGAATCCAAGAAGCTGCAGTACACCCTGGACTGGTCAGATGCGGCCAAGATTGACTGGGGCACCATCATATTGTTTGGTTGCGGCATGATCTTCGGCGCCATGCTGGGCAGCTCCGGTCTAGCAGAAACTATCGGTTCCGGACTCGACAGTATGTTGGGCGTATCTAGTGCCCTGGTCATCACTGCCATGGCGGTGTTGCTGGCCATCCTCATCTCTGAGACCACAAGTAATACCGCGGCAGCGGCTGTCACTGTGCCGATTGTTGTTCCACTCGCCATGGCTGCGGGAGTAGACCCTGTTATCCCGGCGATGGCCGCTACCTTTGGCTTCATGCTTCCAATTTTCACGCTGCAAAATGCCATCGTTTACGGCTCCGGCTGCGTTTCCATCGCGCGTATGATCCGCACAGGCATCAGCTTCGACATAATCGGCGGCGCGCTGATTATCTTCTTTCTCCCAACTGTTGCCGCCTTGGTAGGCATCGGATAGGGGATGAAGAAGACGTAGCCCTCGGCCGCCGTTATGACGGGCCGGGGGCTAGCGCTGCAGGAAGGGGTCTTCAATCGGCGCTATCGCTCAACGTTCAACTTGGCACTCAACCGATCAATCCGAGCCCTTGTGCACTCGATGCCGCCATGTAGACTCCCACAATTGCCGCGATCCACAGCAACGTCACTTTCGCCTCATACTCCAGCCGACGGATGGCGCGCTCCAGACGAGGAAAAATAGCCGGCCCCGCTGCGCCTGCAATGGCAGCCATAAGAGTTGCCGGTAGGACCATGATGATGCAGTAACCCGCAATAAGCGCGACCTTGCCGCTAAACCCGAAAGACATAGACTGGATAATTCCCATTGCGCCCAGGTAAGGCAACATAGTCGCAGCCTCGACGACGGCAGCACCTAGCGCAAGCCCCACCATGCCGGTCGCACTCAGTGACGCGCCCCGTGCAAGGCGAGAAGCCCGACTCTTCGACACCTCGCCGTTGGCGGTCTGCGTGGCCGCGGGCTTTTTGGGGTTTGGCGAGAACACACCGAAGATGAAAAGCCCCGCGCCCAGAACAAGCGTCACCCACTGGAACCAATCAGTCTCGCTTACGCCAGAAAGCCTCGATACTGCCGCATCGAACCCTAATAGAAGCGCAATACCAAGGCAGCAGTAGGCCGTGGCGATCGTAGCGAGATAGGTGCCCAATAGGCCTAAACGTACTCGTCGCCAGATAACAATCAGTGCAATAGGAATGACAAGGGTTCCTGCACTCAAACTATCTACGAGTGCAAGGCCAGCAAGGGGAAGGAAGTCTGACATGGAATTCTCCAGTAGTCGGGTGTTTGCGGAGAGCTTGACCTTAGATTCGCAAGAGGCCTCAATTCAGCGTCATACGTTTGTATTAATCGCGGGCTTGGTACGATTGTACGAGGCGCAATGCGCGAGTGCAACTACACTTATGAATGGCTCATCGCATCTGAGCTACGCAAGATTGGAGCTCCATGTCCGTTGATCGCAACACACCCATCACCGGCACCGCCGCAGTGATCGCTGATGCTGCCATTCGAGTGATGGTCAGCCAGGGCCTCGATGCCCTGAGCGTGCGCAATGTCGCCACTGAAGCTGGCGTCGCACCTGGGACTGTCCAGTACCAGATGGGTAAACGAGACGACATCATCGCGAAAGCTTTTGTCAGGTCGTTGCAGCGCCAGGAGTCGCGGGCCCTTACACAAACCGATGCGACGGATTTTCACGCAGCGTTCCACGGTCGCCTGGCTGAACTCTTGCCAATTGGACCTGTTCAGCGCGAGGATTCCGCTGTGTGGGTCATAGTGGGAGCTGCTGCCTCGACGCGCGAATGGCTGGCTGACTTATACGACGCCGAGGTGACGAAGTTTCGGGCGCGCGTGTCTGAAGGTCTCGAAGCAGCGCAACGTTTCGGAAAGCTGGCCCGAGGACTGTCTCCTGAGCAAGGTGCTCGTCTTGTCACTGCACTGGTCAACGGGCTGACGATCGACTACCTCAATGCTCCTGTGGACTCGGCGAAGCAGTTGTTGGCAGACCTTGCTTCGGGACTCGCGCTGATTGTAGAACCCGGTTCTCCTAAAGACTAGGACGGTACTGGGGCTGGAGGTGCAGCATGCCCCTTCATTCTCAGGAAGTCCTCTAACCCATGTCAGCGCGGAGGCACTGTGCCAGTCACCGGCGTGTGGATGTTAATCGACGGGTGAAAGCTCGAGTATCTCGCAAACGGCATCCATGTGTCCGGCGTGCCTGGATACTTCGGCCAGTAGATGGGACAACACCCAGTCGACAGTGGGGTGCCTGCCGTCCTCGTCAGCTTGGGATGCAGGCTCTCCCGGTGGATACGTTGCAAGCAAAGACAAGGCATCTTCCCACTCCTGTCGAAGGGCATCGACGAAGGTCTCGACTGTGACCTCGGGATCCGTGTTCCAGTCTTCATGTGGAGAGTCATCGGTCCACGGGACCGGAAGATCAGCGCCTACCACAACATTTGCGATCCAAAACCGGATGACGTACCGCTGATGGTTCAGAAGCCCCGCAACGGTCCAGCGACTACGAAGGGGAACGTGTGTCACGCCTGAGCGATCTACCTGAATGGCCATGTCGACGATCGAGTCGAGTTGGCGCTGGATCTGATCAGTCAGCTCGGAATAGGACTTTGGTGTGGTGGGCATGTGCAGGAGCCTGAATTCTTAGGACTCTGCAGTTAGACGCCGCACGGCCTCGCGGATGACCTCGGGGCGCTTGCAGAAGGCAAAGCGCACCTTGTGCTGCCACGGTTCCGGGTTGTCCGTGAAGGCGGCCAGCGGGATGGCTGCCACGCCCTTTGTGGCGGGCAGCTGCATGCAGAAATCGATGCCGTTTAAACCGGTAGAGGAGATATCGGCAACCACGTAGTAGGTGCCGCCGGTGTCATGCACGTGGAAGCCAAGCTGCTTGAGGCCTTCTACAAGGATGCTGCGGCACTCTGCAAGCTCAGACACCATGCCGTCCAGCCATTCCTGTTCATAGCGCAGTGCATGGGCCACGGCCGGCTGGAAGGGCGTGGTGGAGACGAAGGTGGTGAATTGCTTGGCTTTGATGACGCCGTCGAGAAGCTTAGGCTCCGCGATGGCCCAGCCGGTCTTCCACCCGGTGCAGTTGAAAGACTTGGCGGCAGAGGACACCGTGACGGTGCGCTCAGCCATTCCCGGCAGGGAGGCGATGCTGACGTGGTCGGTGCCGAAGGTGAGGTTTTCGTAGACTTCGTCGGCAAGCACGAGGAGGTCCTTCTCCACGCAGAGCTCGGCGAGCTCGGTGAGTGCCTCGCGGGAGAAGACCGAACCGGTTGGGTTGTGCGGGGTATTGATGATGACCATGGCGGTCTTGTCCTTGATGGCTGCGCGCACGGCATCGACGTCGATGTCCCAGCTGTTGCCGGATTCTTTCAAGGGGACGGGGACGCGGGTGGCGTCGGCAAGCGCGATGGCGGCGATGTAGGCGTCGTAGTAAGGCTCGAGGACGATGACCTCCTGGCTGGGCTCCACTAGGCCAAGCACCGTGGCGGTGATGGCCTCGGTGGCACCGGCGGTGACTACGACGTGATCCTGCGGCACAGAGTAGGTCTCCGCGACGGCGCTGAGCAGCTCTGGGACCCCGCGCAGGGGAGCGTACTGGTTGTTGCCGCCGGCGATGTTCTCCTGGGCAATCTCCAGCATGCGCTGCGGACCGTCGCTATCGGGGAAACCCTGGCCCAGGTTCACCGCGTCATTCTCCACGGCAAGGGCGGTCATGGTGGCGAAGATGGTCTCGCCAAATTCTTGTAGTCTCTCAACAGTCATTTAGAGCACCAATAGATCGTATTTCGTAGCCTTCACATCGGTCAGACGCTTGCGTGCGCGCTCGAGGCGCTGCCACTGATCCTCCGGAATGGACTTGCGGGCAATCGTCACGGTTTCCGCATCCGGGGTGCCCCAGGCAATCGGCATGGGAGTGATCTGCTGCCAGTGGTCTTTATCGCTCGAGCTGCGCTGGCCGGAGACCGCGGCCACCGGGACCTTGGTGCCCACGGTGCGCTTAATACCCGGGATACTGGTGACCGTGCGCAGGCACGCGCCCCACCGCGGCGGTGCCTTCGGGTCAACATTGGTATTTACCAAAGCCATGAGGACCATGTCGCGCTCGTTGACCTCCGCGACGACCGCGGGGGCAAGCGGATAGGAGTCGTAGAGCTTCTGGGCCGAGCCAACCTTGCTCGAAGCCAAGACACCGATGACGGCGCAAAAGATGCCGAAGAGCGCCATACCGACCGCCAGCGTGATGCGCCAGACGGGGTCGATTCCAAAATAGATGGCAATCGCGCCGATAATAAGCACGAGGCCCATGACGAGGCCAGAGTTGCGCAGGCGCGAGGAATCGCGGAGGAGCTCGTTGTTCTTCTTGGCAAAGTCTTCGTTGACTTCAAACTTGAAAATCTTCATCAGCTCACAAGTCTACTTCGTCCACCAGCCGGTAGGCATAACCTTGCTCGGCCAAAAAGCGCTGGCGGTGCATGGCGTATTCCGCATCGATGGATTCGCGCGCCACGAGAGTGTAGAAGGTGGCCTCCTGCCCGTCCTTCTTCGGGCGCAGCAGGCGGCCCAAGCGTTGGGCTTCCTCCTGGCGGGAGCCAAAGGTGCCGGAGACCTGGATGGCCAGGGCAGCCTCGGGAAGGTCGATGGAAAAGTTCGCCACCTTGGACACCACGAGGGTGGGAAGCTCGCCCTCGCGGAATTGCTGGAAGAGCTTTTCGCGATTGGCGGTGGAGGTCTTGCCGTCGATTACCGGTGCGTTGAGGTGCTCACCGAGCTCCTCCAGCTGGTCCACGTAGGCGCCGATGATCAGTGCCTGCTGGCCTGCATGTTTCTTCAGCAGCTTGTCGACGGCCCGCAGCTTCGCGCCTGCCGATGCCGCAATCCGATAGCGCTCCCGCGCTTGTGCGGTGGCATAGAGCAGGCGCTCCTCCTGCGCCATGTCCACGCGCACCTCGACGCAGTCCGCGGTGGCGATATAGCCGGCGGATTCCAGTTCCTTCCACGGCGCGTCATAACGCTTGGGACCGATGAGCGAAAAGACATCGCCCTCGCGGCCGTCCTCGCGGATGAGCGTGGCGGTCAGCCCTAAGCGGCGGCGCGATTGCAGGTCGGAGGTCATGCGGAAGACCGGGGCGGGCAAGAGGTGGACTTCGTCGTAGATGATAAGACCCCAGTCGTGGGAATCGAAGAGCTCGAGTGCGCGGTACTCACCCTTGGTCTTGCGCGTGACCACTTGGTAAGTGGCGATGGTGATGGGTTTGATCTCCTTCTTCTCACCCGAGTACTCGCCAATTTCCTCCGGCGTGAGGCTGGTGCGGCGCAATAGTTCATCGCGCCATTGGCGCCCGGCCACGGTGTTGGTCACCAGGATGAGCGTGGTGGCCTGTGCTTTGGCCATGGCGGCAGCACCCACGATGGTTTTGCCCGCGCCACAGGGCAGGACCACGATGCCGGAGCCACCGGACCAGAAGGATTCGGCGGCATACTGCTGATAATCCCGAAGCTCCCAGTCCACCTCCTCCGTGCTTAGCGCGATGGGGTGGGATTCGCCGTCGACGTAGCCGGCGCGGTCATCGGCGGGCCAGCTGGCTTTGAGCAGCTCTTGTTTGAGCCGCCCGCGTGCGGATGGCGGTACGGCGATGGTGTTGTCGTCAATGCGCGGGCCCAGAAGTTCGCTGACTTTCTTGGTGCGCGTGAGCTCCTCTAGGATGACGGGTTCGTCCGATTCGAGGATGAGACCGTGGGCTGGATGAGCCAGCAGGCGCACGCGGCCGTAGCGCGACATGGTCTCGGCGACGTCGATCAGCAGCGCCTGCGGCACTGGGAACCGGGAGTAATTCTCCAGAACGTCCACGACTTGCTCGGCATCGTGCCCGGCGGCGCGCGCATTCCACAGGGCTAGTGGGGTGATGCGGTAGGTGTGGATGTGCTCGGGCGCGCGCTCCAGCTCCGCAAAAGGCGCGAGTGCTGCGCGAGCCTCGTTGGCTTGCGGGTGATCCACCTCGAGGAGGACGGTCTTGTCCGATTGGACGATGAGTGGTCCGGGCATGATGAGGCCTTTCTACTCTGGGCGTCAGGGAAAGATTTAATCCCTGTCGGCAAAGCGGACGGAGGAAATGCGGTGAACTGGGAAGCGCACGGGTTTGCCCGCTGAGCCTAGGGCATCAATGTAGCCGCCTTCCACCGACAGTGGCTTCACGGTCACGGTGCGGAGATCGCCGCTCTTATCGGCATAGGAAATCACGATATCGGCGTGGAAGCGCGCGGCAGCGCGGGCGAGCGTGAGGGGATCCGGATCTTCTTCCTTGTTCGCACTCGGGTTCTGCGCTGATGTCCGCAAGGCCTGCACGGCTTCATCCACCGAGGCAGGCTCGCGCTTGCGGGGCTTAGTGCGTGGCGTGGGCAAAAGGTAAGGCTCGGGGGCGACGGCCAGGGAGGCGCCGGATTCATCCTCCGCAGTGGGGGAGAGGCCCTTAGCGCGCAGCTTCTCCAACAGCTCGCCCACGCGCAGCTGGGATACCGCCACGGTGGGTGCGAGCAGGCGCAGGCCGGGGACTGAGGCAATGGCGAGCTCCAAGAGTGCGGGGTCCTCGCTGCGCAGGTAGGAGAGCGCAGGACCACTGCGGAGGGTGCCATGGCGCTTGGCGACGTCCCCGATGGCAAACTCCAACGCCTGCGGTACGCCTGTCGGGGAATGCTTTTTCAAGAAGTCGGTCATTTCCTGGGAGGTGAGCCCCTGGTCCATGCCGCGGCGGATGGTGGACTCACTGATGCGGTACACGCTGGCTAGGCCCGGGGATTCGAGGTCTGCTAAGGATGCGAGGGTGCGGTGTGTGTCTGGCTCAAGGGGGCCGGGCACCAGGACGGTGAGGTCCTGCTGGATGATGAACTCGCTGACCGTCTCAGGAACGAGGCTGGTGGCCGCAGCGGAATCTCCCAGCACGCGGGTGGCCCTGCCCAAAGCTATGGCGCCGATCCATTCGGCTTCGGCGCGCAGCTGCTCAATGGTCACCGTGCGCGTGTGGCTGGCAAAGAGCGGGGAGCGAAAGCGTAGGTCCTCCCAGAACTCTTCGTTGTTCAGCGCGACTGCGGAATGTGCATAGACGCCGAGAACGAAAGCACGGAAGCGTGGCAGGCGGCGCACGAAGCTGTCCTCCGCGAGGACCCGCGAATCGCTCCAACTGGCCCAGGGGGAGGTACGCCAGGCGTCGAGAAGAATGCGCCACTTCTCCCCGAGATCGGCCTCGAGCCAGTCCTGGGAGCCAGTGGTAGGTGCGAGGAAATGCCCCTCCAAGCCATCCGGCTCGCCGCGGTGGAGAAGCCTAGCATGGTGGCCCAAGCAGATAAGCCGCGCAACCTCCTCCTTCTCCAGAGCGAGGTCCTTGGCCAGTTGGTTGAGGGGGCGAACGCCGACCGAAGAGTCTTTCAGCAGCGCTACCGGATGGCTTCCGAGCAGCTCGATGAGCCTTTCCATGCCGCGCACGGCTTCCACGCCAGCTGCCGCGCCGGCGTCGTCAGCCCTGGCATCCGGTTCTGGGGTACCGGCGCGCCCCGAGGGGGTGGTGGGAATGGGCGGGGTGGTATCACCAGTCAGCAGGCGGGCGAGCGAGTGCGGCAGGCGCACCGAGTGCGCGTTGATACGCTCCAGAAAACCTTTGGCCAGCAGGCGCTTGGCGGGATCCTCGGAGTTGATGTCCGGCTCGGTGTCGGTGGTATAGCCCATGCCGTCGCCATTGCTTAAAGCATCAAGGACTCGGCGCTCCTCGGGAGCAAGCGCGGCTAGATCCTTCTCATCGAACTCTACTTGGTTGCGCAACGACCAGCCGGTGGGAAGTGAGCCCATCACGGCGGTGACGATGCGCACCTCCGGGGCGTCACCAAAGACGAGGCCGCGTTGCTTGAGCTGCGAAGTTACCTCAGGGTTGGTGTCCTCCACCATGTCGACCTCGCCGCCGCGGTGGGCGATGTCCTCCAAGACAGCTAGTTGCTCGGCGTTGCTCGCTGCCAAGGCATCCGCGACGTGCATCGGAAGTGTCAGGCGGGAAGCCAGCGCGTCGAAGTCCTTCGGTGCGGGGGGAGAGGACATCGCTGCGGTTACTCAGTAGGGCGCGCAGGTCCTCGTCGGGTAAGCGGCTGAGCCATTCGCGGTAGCTCTCGGTGACGCGGGCGCGGTTGGAGGGGGTGGTCATAATGGCGATCAAGCTTAGTAGTTAGTAGGCGGGGGAGGCATGGGGCCCTCGTTAAGTGAATAAGTTACTTTTTGCCGCGGGGTTTGGAATAATAAGAAGCATGTCGAATGAGAACAAAGGCTTCGTATCCCCGGCTTGGCCGAAGAACAGCCCCCGCGAGCACGCTATTACTGAACTTACTGCACCTTTTGCTGGTGCTTCCAGCCCGTACGGTGACGACCTGATTCTGCCGATGCCGGCAGAAAAGCTCAACTACGTTCACCCGTACACCCGCATCAACCGCTAAGTAGGCGCGCAGAAATCTGCGCTTCACTGAGCAGATGTGCCGAGCCTTGGCGGCTCGCTTTCAGCCCCTCCGAGAATGTTCTCCTCGGTGGGGCTATACGTGTTTGTAATGTACTTGCGCCTCAACTAGTTGGCACGGGCTTGGGCTTTAAGGCCGTCGAGCAGCGTATCGATGAGCTGGGCTTGTATACCTGATAGGTAGTCGGCGCTCACTGGTGTTCTGGGCAGCGGGCGGGTGATGAGACCGATGCCGATGTGAAGTTCGAGCGGGGTGAGGGACTCGGGGCAGAGACCTGCTTGTCGCGCGGGTTCGATAATCGGTTGGTAGATCGACTTCAGTTCAGCTTTGCGCTGGGCAGCGATCTCCTGCACGTCATCGTCTGAGAATGAGGCAGTATTCACCTCGGCTGCCGCTGCTTGAACAACCGCGGCGAAGTTAAGGCTGGCGATCCGATGAATAATATCGCGCCAGGTGCCTTCGGGATCCTCGTCGAAACCTTGTAGGTGGCTGTCCACCTCTTCTTTGATGTGTGCTACCTCCGCGCTGGTGATGGCAACGATGAGGGAGAGCCGCTCGGGGAAGTGGCGTGAGACCGTGGCGACGCCCACGCCAGCTTTCTTGGCGATTGAGCGCATGGATACGCCCGGTCCCTCGGTGATGAGCAGCTGCCTGGCTGCTGCGACGATGGCTTGCTTGTTTTCTGCTGCATCTTGTCTCACAGCTTGCATCATATCAAACGGAACACTATGCTCCACTTTGTAAGTGAAACACCCTGTTCCGTTTGGAGGTTAGAAGTGTCAGCGGTGAAAAGTCAGGAAGGAAAGCAGCCATCGGTTGCTGTGAAATCGATAGTTGCCATTGTGGGGATCCCCGTCGTCATCGGCCTTATGCTGTGGGCGTTTTTGGCGCCCACCTTTGCGTCGGGTCCGGCTGGCGTTCCGGTTGCCATTTCGGCGCCGGAGCCCATGCTCGAAGGCATCTCGCAGAAGATTGAGAGTGCGGCGGGGGATGAGGCCCCGGAGATCGTCGTGAAGCACAGCGAGGCCGAGGTGCGCGACGCGGTGCTGCAGCGTGAAGCTGTTGGTGGACTGGTCATCTCCCCGCAGGGCGCGAGTGCGCTCACCGCTGCGGGAAATGGTGCTCCCTACGTGACGATGATTGATGGCCTCGCTGGCCAGCTTGAAGCACAAGGAATGTCCGTAAAGAAGCAGGAGCTGGCGCCGACGACGAAGGAGGACCCGCAGGCGAGCGGAATCACTCTACTTGGCCTGCCGCTGGCTTTTGGTGGCATTATTTCCGCTGTCATTGCCACCTTTGCATTTCGTGGCAAGAAATGGGTCAAGCTGGGGGTTCTCGTTGGTATTGCGCTTTTCGGCGGGCTCGTTGCTACGTGGATGCTGCACTCCGTCTATGGAACCCTCGGTGGCAGCTTTGCTGCCGAGTGGATGGCTATCGCTGCGGGCATCCTTGCAACGTCTGCGGTGACTGCGGGCCTTGCGGGGGTGATGGGTGCCGCGGGTATTGGAATCGGTGCCGTGCTGACTATCTTCTTAGCGAACCCGCTGTCGGGTCTGGCAACCGGCCCGTGGCTGCTGCCTGCCGGGTGGTCGACGCTGGGGCAGTGGATGCCCATCGGCGCGACGGGTCACCTAGTCCGCTCGCTGTCCTTCTTTGATGGGCAAGGCTTCGGCCATGCGTGGTGGTCTTTGGGTCTGTGGATCGTTGTTGGTCTGGCGATGTTGGCCTTCGATAGGTCGCGCGCTAAGGAAGGCGTAGCTGTTGAGGAAAAGGCTTAGTCAAAACTAAAAGAAGCTGGATGGAGAAAACCATCCAGCTTCTTTCTATGTAGTTAAAGCACTGCTTTTATGTGCCGTGCTTGCACGGCACGGCGCGCTGCTTAGCGTGCAGCCAAAACCTGTGCCACCGGGTCGATGACGTGGCGGTTAGCGGAGTAGAAGGCGTTGAAGTCGTGGCGGTTGGCCTTGTACTGCTCGGTGAAGGAAGCCGGGACGGTCAGGCCGTACTGGGTGGCGGTGTCCTCGATGAGGGTGTAGAGAGCGTCAACAGCCAGCTCGTCGGTGGGCTCCTCGGCAGCTTCCTGGACAGCCTTCGGTGTCTCAGCCGGTGCCTGCGGCGCGGTCTCTTCCTTTACCTGAGTAGCGGCCGGTGCCGGGGTAGCGTTCACGTTGCGCGGAGTCGGTGCGGAGTTCAGGCCCAGGCTAGCGGAGCAAGCCGGCCATGCGCCCCAGCCCTGCTGTGCCAGGGTGCGCTCAGCAACAGCGATCTGCTGCTCGCGGGTGGCCTGGTTGGCGGTTGGAGCGAACTCGCCGCCGCCGAAGGCCTGCCAGGTCTGAGCGCTGAACTGCAGGCCGCCGTGGTAGCCGTTGCCGGTGTTGATGGCCCAGTTGCCGCCGGACTCGCACTGTGCGAGGCGGTCCCAATCGGAATCCGGTGCAGCGGCAGCGTTCGGAGCCATGATGGCTGCGGCAGCGCCCACGGCAACGGTGGAAGCGGCAAACTTGGTGGCGATGGACTTGTTCTTAGCGGAGTGGCGTCCCATTAAAGTATTCCTTCTCTAGGTTGTTCTTGCTTTCTCGCGCCCAGATGATGCCCAGTCCGGCATGTAGTTTTGCAATTGATGTTCACGTTCATGCACATCATGTATGGCCGCCGTGTGGAAGCCCGGACTGTGTCTGGGGCGAGACTTCCACGACCGGCGGCCGAAGTGCCTGTGGGAAAGAGTAGCGGTTTATAACGAATCAGTCACATTAAATGGCTCAAAACGATAACGGAAGCGGGGATTCCCCTACGTTTCCCCTGTTCGCGACGGGTGTGTTAGCTATGTCACACTTGTAACGGGTGTGGTGGTTGGGGCGATACCTATTCTTGGTTTCTTTGGTGGGGTGCGTGGAGGTTAAGATGTATCTCTTTATAAGTTCCACGGATAGTTCCTCCGCGCGGCAGCTTAAGTCACAACCACGCTTTGCCGCGCCTCCTCACCCCGGATTGCCGGAGCCTATCGGCAAGCAGGTGATACGGCCTAAGCTTTGGTAGAGGAGAGACGGAAAGAAAGTGAGTGAAGAACCATGCCTATCGGCAAAGTGAAGTGGTATGACGCGGACAAGGGCTTCGGCTTTGTCAGCAACCCCGGCGATGAAGATGTCTATGTTGGCCGTAACGTGCTGCCCAAGGGTGTCGACGAGCTGTACCAAGGCCAGCGCATCGAGTTCGATTTCGCCGCTGGTCGCCGTGGCCCGCAGGCGCTGCGCGTGAAGGTCCTTGATGCTCCGCGCCGCCGCACCCCGGCCCGCAAGCCGGAGGAGCTATCGAGCATGCTTTCCGACGTCATGACGCTCCTCGAAACCCAAGTGCAGCCGGTGCTCAGTCAGGGGCGCTACCCGGAGCGCAAGACTGGCCGCCAGGTGGCGGAGATTCTGCGGGCTATTGCGAAGGATCTGGATAGCTAGGGGCCTACATTCTTAGGCTGATGACTGAAAAGTGCCCGACCTGCCAAAAGTACAGCTGATTTTTCAATGATCAGCCGTAAATTTGGCAGGTCGGGCACTTTGTCGATTGTAGCGGCGCGCGCTACATCGCGCGCCGCGGCGCGGCTACTTGTCCTCAGGAGCCTCTGCTGGAGCTTCGGCGTCACCGGTGGCCTTGGATTCCTTGAGCTCTTCGTCGGTCATGGTGGATAGTGACCACACCGTGTGCATCGGGGTCTCTTCACCATTGGCATCGTGGCCAATCATGAGGGTGGAGATTTCCACCACCATCAGCTGCGGGCGCTCGCCGGTGGAAGCCTCAATCGGCGCGACGGAACCGGGGATTTCGAGCGAGGTGGTTTCGTTGGCGCCGTGCGCAGTGCTGTCATTAGCAGCCGGGTCATCGTAAATGGAGAGCACCGACCACTCGTGGTTATAGATGGCTTCGGGGATCTCCAGCTTTAGGGTGTCATCGGGGCCCACCGTGAGGTTGGGAACCTCGCCCTCCTCGCAGTCGGCGCCGGGCTCGCAGACGCTATAGGGCGCGACCTCCATCGTTTCATCTCCCACCGTGGCCGTGATGGTGACGTCCTGCGGGTCGGGGCCCGGGCGGTCATTCCACCACTTCTGAAACATCACCACCGCCACGACGATCACCGCCACGGCGATAATGAGCGCCAGAAACTGCAGCAGTGACTTCTTCCTTGCTTGCTTCACGGTAGCCATGGCTGAAAATCCTACTCGAAGCGCACCCTGTACAGCTCATCCCAGAGCTTGCCGGTGATCCAGAACTCGTCGGTGCCCGGGATATGGGCGATGCCGTTGAGGACGGCGTTGGGATCGGCAGACGGGACATGGTTGAGGTTCGCGGTGTCGATCACCCCGGTGACCACGCCGGTTGCGGGGTCGATGCGCAGGATGTCCTCGCTCATCCACACGTTGGCATAGACTGCGCCATCGACGCACTCTAGTTCGTTGAGGTTATCCACCGGCGAACCGTTGAGGGTGACCTCGGTGCGCGGGCCGAGCTCCTCAAAAGTCTGTGGGTCCAGGTGGCGCAGTGTGGCGGAGCCATCGGACATGATGAGCTCAGAGCCAGCGTTGCACAGGCCCCAGCCTTCGCCGTCATAGGTTGCGCGGTCGAGTTCGTTGAAGGTCTCGGCATCTCGCAGGAAGGCTGTGCCGGACTTCCACGTCAGCTGCCAGATACCGGTCTCGGTCTGCGTGATGCCCTCGCCGAAGAACGAGTCTTCGAGCGCGACCTCTTTCAGCGGGGCTAGCTCGCCCGGCTGGACGCGCATAAGGCGCGATTCGCCCTTCAGCCCGGTGCCGATGAGCAGGTGTCCGTCAGCGTCGACCTCGAGGCCCTGGGTAAAGGTGTCCGCTGGCAAGGGTGCGGTGTCCAGGACGGTGACGCCGAGGCGCTCTGGGGAGCGTGCGCTTGGCGACGTCCCATCGCTACCCGCCGCTGTCGCCGTCGATGAGGATGCGCGCTCGTCTACAGCTTGGGAGGAACAGGAGGCCAGCGGTGCGAGCAGTACAGCGGCAGATAAAGCCGTGGCGAGCGCGCGGGCGGCGCGGGGGAAGTGTGGGAAGGCCATGACAGTCATTGTGCACGATGCTCGGGCGTGTGATTAATAATGGGAGGGTGACTCGCAAGAAAAAGATGCATTCCCCGCTTCTCGATTCGACGGCTGTCGACCTGGCGCGCCGGGCCGTGGAGGAGGTAGGAGAGGGGGACGTCGGTAAGCACCGGGGCGTTGCGGGTGTGGGCCGCAACGTGGCCACCCACCGTTTTGAGGCCCACGTTCCGGGATACCCGGGATGGGAGTGGCATGCCGTCGTCGCCTGCGCTGAAGGTTCCCGCACGCCGACCGTGAACGAGGTTGCGCTCGTCCCCGGCGGCCAGGCCCTCCAAGCCCCGGAGTGGGTGCCCTATTCCGAGCGCCTGCGCCCGGGTGACTTGGGCCCGGGAGACCTCATGCCGCCGGCGCCTGACGACGACAGACTGGACGGCGGGAAGCTCTCCGAGGCTGGCCTCAAGGAGGCCAAGGAGCGTTGGCGCAAGAAGTATGGGCCGAATACGGAGATGGCGGCGCAGGCCCAACTGCAGTGCAAAACCTGTGCTTTTTACCTCCAGCTGCTGCCCAATTTCGGCGTCTGTGCCAATGAATACTCGGCGGATGGAAAAGTGGTGCACGCCACCTACGGGTGCGGCGCGCATTCCGGCACGAGCGTCCGTGAGGAGGGAGCGGAGCAGGAGAGGCCCTTCGATGATGAGAGCCCTATCTATTAAAGAGAGCGGTTTTCGCCCCGCGCGCAGCAGCGATGCAGCGTGCGGGTTTTGCGTTTTAGTGCCCCGATGGAGCACCCTTAGCAGGTAAAACTTCATTTCTCTAGATAGAAGGGGCGCTCACTCACGATGAACGCAGCTATCGATCGCTATTTCAAAATCACCGAACGTGGATCCACCATTGGAACCGAGGTCCGCGCCGGCGTGGTCTCGTTCTTCGCGATGGCCTACATCATTCTCCTCAACCCTCTCATCCTGGGTACCTCCGCTGACTCGGCCGGAACCACCCTCGGAATCCCGCAAGTCGCTGCCGCCACCGCGCTGGTGGCCGGTGTCATGACCATCGCCTTCGGCATGATTGCTCGCTACCCGTTCGCCATGGCCGCGGGCTTGGGCATGAACACCTTCGTGGCCGTGACCATGGTCTCCCTCAACGGCTTGGAATGGCGCGAGGCCATGGGCCTGGTTGTCATCGAAGGTTTCATCATCGTCCTGCTGGCCATCTCCGGCTTCCGCCAGGCCGTCTTCGACGCTATCCCCGCGTCCATGAAGGCCGCGATGGGCGTCGGTATCGGCATGTTCATCGCCCTCATCGGTTTCGTGGACGGGCACTTCGTCACCCGCGTGCCGGATGCCGCGATGACCACCGTCCCGGTAAGCCTGGGCGTGAACGGCTCGATTGCAACCTGGCCTGCCTTCGTCTTCGTCGTGGGTCTGATTCTCTCCGCCTTCTTTGTCATTCGCCAGGTTCGTGGCGGACTGTTCATCGGCATCGTCATCACCACCATCATCGCCATGATCATCCAGGCACTGACCGGTTCCGAGGACTGGGGCATGGCCACCCCGGAGGTACCCAGCTCCCTGGGCGGGCTGCCGGACCTGTCGATTGTGGGCCAGGTCGATCCGATTAGTGCCTTCACCAAGCTGGGCGTGGTCTCTACCGTGCTGCTCATCTTCACGCTGCTGCTCACCAACTTCTTCGATGCCATGGGCACCATGAACGGCCTGGGCAAGCAGGCCAACCTCGTGGATGAGAAGGGCAATCTGCCGGACATGAAGACCGCCCTAGTCGTCGAAGGCTTCGGTGCAGTTGCTGGTGGTGCGGGTTCGGTATCCTCCAACACCGTGTTCGCGGACTCGGCGGCTGGTATCGGTGACGGTGCCCGCACCGGCTTTGCCAACGTTGTGACCGGCGTGATCTTCTTGCTGGCCATGTTCCTCACCCCGCTCTACGAGATCGTGCCGATCGAGGCAGCAGCCCCCGTCCTCGTCATCGTCGGTGTGATGATGGCAGCCCAGCTTAAGGACATCGAGTGGAACCGCATGGAGGAGGCCATCCCGGCCTTCCTCACCATCGTGGTCATGCCATTCACCTACTCCATCGCTAACGGTATTGGCGTGGGATTCATCGCTTATGCACTGATGGCCACCTTTGCTGGTAAGGCCAAGAAGGTGCACTGGATCATGTGGCTCGTGGCGGCCCTCTTCGTGGTCTACTTCGCTATGGAACCCATTAGCTCGCTGTTGGCATAGCCCGCCTAAGGGGAGCAGCTGGCCCTGCGCCTAGACTAGGGCCCATGCGTTTTGTCATCGATGACCCCACAGACCCTCGCCTGGACGATATCCGCGATCTCAAGCACGCGGATAAGTCCGGCGAGGGTTTCGTCTTTGGTGAGGGCCCACTGTGCGTGGAGCGCCTGCTGGCCTCCCGCTTCCCGGTGCGCTGCATCATCGGCTTTGAAGGAAAGCTCGACACTTTCCTAGCGAACCACGATGTTGGCGATATTCCCGTCTATCAGGTCACTCGAGCAACGTTGGGGGAGGTCACAGGTTTCGACATGCACCGCGGGCTGGTTGCCGCAGCCGACCGCGCAGAGGCCTGGACCGTGGATGAAGTCATTGAGGGTGCTCGCACCCTGGCCATTATGGAAGGCGTGGGCGACCACGAAAATATCGGCTCGCTCTTCCGCAATGCTGCGGGCATGGATGTCGACGGCATCTTGCTCGGCTCAGGTGCCGCGGATCCCCTCTATCGGCGCTCGGTGCGCGTGTCCATGGGGCACGTCTTGCGCCTGCCCTGGGCGCGTTTCGACGGCGGTTTTACCACCTGGCAGCGCGGGTTGGAGAAGCTGCGCGAGCAGGGCTTCCGGCTGGTGTCGCTGACCCCGCATCCGGATGCCGTGCACATTGCTGATGCGTTAGAGGGCGCGGACAAGGTAGCGCTGCTGGTCGGTGCGGAAGGGCCGGGCCTGACTGAGCACGCTATGCGGGCGACCGACGTGCGCGCCCGCATCCCCATGGCGGAGGGCACGGATTCCCTTAATGTGGCGACGTCGGCAGCCATCGCCTTCTACGAGCGCCAGCGCTCCCAAAGGTTCCGCGAGGTCGATACCGCGTAGCGTCGCACCAGGCCGCCGAGGTGCTTGGCGGTGCGGATAATCTCCTCACCGGTAGATTCCGGCTCGAGGTCGTACTCTTCGTAGTCGTCATAGTCATTGAGCCCCAGCTTCGACACTGAGGTGGTGGCTACCTCGGCCACGCTGCGGCGCGGCGGGGGAGTATCGACCTTGGGCTCGGGGCGCCCGTCGGTGGCGTAGCCAACGACGTCCACGTCGGGGCCGTCCGCGCCGACCTCGATGCCCAACCAGAATTCCTGGGCCGCCTCGGTGATATTGAGTGGCTCAAAGGGAAGGGAAATCCCACCCACCGGCTCATCCATCTCCCCGGCCCAGAAAGGGGCCTCGAAGGTTTCGGGCAGACCATGGTCCTCGTAGAGGTTAAAACGCGTCCCGCACAACGAGCGGCGCAGGCGGCTGCCCGTCCAGTGGGCGAACCCGGCATAGCGAGTCTCCGGATTGGAGGCGAAGGCGTAGATTTCCGTGGCGGGCACGGCCTCGCGCAAGGTCCGGGACAGCTGGGAGAGAGTCAGCTGATCGTCGTGGATGATGGTTTGCACCACGGTCACACCGGGATAGCCGCCCACATAGAACTCGCTCGCGCCGGGCTCGGCGGAACGGTTGAGGGGGAATTGCCCAATGGGAGTCACCGGCAGTGCGGGATTGAGTTGAGCGATGAACTTGCGGCCGAAGCCGCGGTCGGCCTTAGGCTCACCGCGGAGGACCTCGGCGGGGTCGGCGGCGGTGACGTACCAGAGAGTGAGAACGGCGCTTTGAGTATCCACGGCAGGCTACTCGCGGGGGCGCTTAGTGGAGGAACGAACGCCGAGCAACACATCCTCCCAGTGCGGGGTGACGGCCTTGCGGCGGCGCTTGGTGGGCTTAGGTTCCGGATCCGGGTTCTGGAGGAAGTCCTCGTCCACCCCGGTGTCCTTCTCATCCGTCTGCTGTGTGGCCTCCTCGTTAGACGAGGCCGTGTCGGCATCGGCTGCGCTCTCGGCGGGGTGCTCCCCACCGTGCGGGGAGGGAAGAACGGAAGGCTCGGCGTACGCGCCGGCGTCTGCCTCGTTATTGGCGTCATCGCCGCCGGTGTAGGAGGACAGCTCCGTCACGCCAGGGGTACCGGCGCGTGCGGCTTCGTTGACCTCGCGGCCCTCGGCGTACTCCCGCCCGTCGATGGCTTCGTCGTAGCGCTCGCCGCGGCCCACGGAGGTCAGCGAACGCACCGGTTGCACGAAGTCCGGGTCGGTGAGGTCTGCGGCCACAGAGTTGCGTGCCTCCACCGTGGCCGGGGAGGACATGGTCTGCTTAAAGGTCCACTCCGCTTCGTTGGCGGACAGCCCAGTCTTCCACGTGATGCGCAGGATCCACGGTTCGCCTTGGTGGCGGTAGGCGTCCCACGTCGCCTCCGACAGGGAGTGCCCGCGCGCGGCAAAAGCGGTGGCCAGGATCTCCCACAGCGTGAGCTTGGCTGGGCCATCCTCGCGGATGGGGTGGGCCTGCTTGGCGACGTCCGCGATGCGCGCCCGCTCCAGCAGCACCGGGTGCGCGAAAGGTTCGATGCGGGATTCTGGAACCTCGAGCTCCTCGGCGATCTCCGCAGCGGAAGCACCGGCGCGGATGCGGGCCTGAATCTCGTTGGGGCGCAGGCGGATTTCTTGTGCCTGCGGTGCGGGCTGGCTCTGTGGGGAAGAAGGCGAGCCACCAGAGGCAGGCATGACGGTGCGCAGCCCGGTGGAGTGGTCTTGCTGCGCGGAGGCGGGGGAGGAGTCGATTGCCTCCTCGTCGGTGCTTTCTGCGTCCTGCTCCGCCCCCTCGTCCTCGGAAGCGGGTTCGGCGGAATCGGCGGGAGCGAGAAGCTCGCGAAGCTCGTCGGTGACCTCGAGGAAGAACTCCTCACCATCCTCGGCCCGGAGGACGAGCGAGGTGTCAGTTGAGTCGCTGGGTGCGAGGAAAATCTCGCGCATGGTGGGCGCTCCTTAGCCTGGTAGCGGACATGTGATGAAGTCCACTTTACCCAGAACATGCCCCGAACTCTGGCAAGAGCGCGGGGCATGTTGTATGCCGCTACAAATGGCTGCAATAAATGGTGTGGTGCGGCATGCCAAGTTAGGGGCGCGGGTTAACGGTTATCCAGAACGTAATCGATAGCCTTGGTGAGCTTGGTGACATCCGCGGAGTCGATCGCCGGGAACAGGCCCACGCGCAGCTGGTTGCGGCCGAGCTTGCGGTAAGGCTCGACGTCGAGAATGCCGTTGGCGCGCAGTGTTGCGGCCACTGCGGCGGCGTCGACAGAGTCCTCGAAATCGATGGTGCCGACCACCAAGGAGCGCTCGGAAGGCTCGGCCACGAAGGGGGTCGCCTCCGGGCGTGACTCGGCCCAGTCGTACAAGATGGAGGAGTTCTCCGTGGTGCGCTTGACCATGCCGTCGAGACCGCCGTTGGCGTTCATCCACTTCACCTGGTCCTCCAGCATGAGCAGCGTGGCGACGGCCGGAGTGTTGTAGGTCTGGTTCTTGCGGGAGTTGTCCACGGCGGTCTGCAGGTTCAGGAAGGCCGGGATGAAGCGATCGGAGGAGTTGATCTTCTCGATGCGCTCCAGCGCCGCCGGGGACATAGCAGCCAGCCACAGGCCGCCGTCGGAAGCAAAGCACTTCTGGGGTGAGAAGTAGTAGACATCGGCATCAGACATGTTGACCGGCAGGCCGCCGGCGCCTGAGGTGGCGTCGATGACGACGAGCTGCTCTGCGTTATCGGGGTTGGGGCGGCTGACCGGAACCATAGCGCCGGTGGAGGTTTCGTTGTGGGCCCAGGCGATGATGTCGGCGCCTTCGGCGTCGGCAGCCTTCGGGTCTGGGGCGGTGCCAACCTCTGCTTCGGTGACGAGCGGGGCGTCGAGCCACGGGGCGGCGGATGCTGCTTTAGCAAATTTAGAGGAGAATTCGCCGAAGCTTAAGTGCGCGGACTTCTTTTCGATGAGACCGAAGGTTGCGGCGTCCCAGAAAGCGGTAGCACCGCCGAGGGAGAGGACAATTTCATAGCCCTCTGGCAGTGCGAACAACTCGGAGAGTCCCTCACGGATGGAGCCGACGAGGTTCTTGACGGCTGGCTTGCGGTGCGAAGTTCCAATGATGGTGTCGGCACCGGCGGTGATTGCCTCAATTTGGGCGGGGCGGACCTTGGACGGCCCGCAGCCAAAACGGCCGTCGGTAGGGAGGAGATCTGCTGGCAGGACGAGTTCTGAGTTGCTCATGTGGGCAGTGTAGCCTAGTTTCGTTCGCGCACTAGATACTTTGCCAGGATTGCCAATGTTGGCAGAGTCACAAGTTTTGCTAAAGTGTGAAGAGGTTTAGTCTTGTTGCGCCGGCCTTGGCCGGCGTTGAACATTGAGGAAAGGAAAACACGTGGCATCTGAAAACAACAAGGTTGTACTGCAGTACCCCGGTGGCGAGTACGAGATGGACATTAAGCAGTCCACGGAGGGTGACTCCGGCTTCGATATCGGCAAGCTCCGTAACGAGACCGGCCTCGTCACCTTCGACCCGGGTTATGCGGCTACTGGTTCCACCGAGTCCAAGATCACCTTTATTAACGGTGAGGAAGGCATCCTCCGTCACCGTGGCTACGACATCGCGGATCTCGCTGAGAACGCCACCTTTAACGAGGTGTCCTACCTGTTGATTAAGGGACACCTGCCGACCGAGGACGAGCTGTCGAAGTTCAACACTGATATCCGTCACCACACCCTGCTGGATGAGGATTTTAAGGCCGCCTTCAATATCTTCCCGCGCGACGCGCACCCGATGGCCGTTCTTGCCTCTTCCGTTAACATTCTCTCCGCTTACTACCAGGATCAGCTTAACCCGCTGGATGAGGAGCAGCTGGATAAGGCAACCGTCCGCCTGCTGGCCAAGGTGCCGATGCTGGCCGCTTACGCTTACCGTGCATCCCAGGGCAAGCCCTACATGTACCCGGATAACAAGCTGAACGCTCGCGAGAACTTCCTGCGCATGATGTTCGGTTACCCGACTGAGGAGTATGAGGTCGACCCGATCGTGGCCAAGGCTCTGGATAAGCTCCTTATCCTGCACGCTGACCACGAGCAGAACTGCTCCACCTCCACCGTTCGCATGATTGGCTCCGCGCAGGCCAACCTGTTCGTCGCCATCGCCGGTGGTATCAACGCCCTGTCCGGCCCGCTGCACGGCGGCGCGAACCAGGCCGTTCTGGAGATGCTTGAGGATATCCAGAACAACCACGACGGCGACGCCACCGACTTCATGAACCGCGTGAAGAACAAGGAAAAGGGCGTTCGCCTCATGGGCTTCGGCCACCGCGTGTACAAGAACTACGACCCGCGCGCGGCAATCGTCAAGGACACCGCTCACGAGATCATCGATCACCTGGGTGGGGACCCGATGCTGGACCTGGCTATGAAGCTCGAGGAGATTGCGCTGAACGACGACTACTTCGTCTCCCGCAAGCTCTACCCGAACGTCGACTTCTACACCGGCCTGATCTACCGCGCCATGGGCTTCCCGACGGACTTCTTCACCGTCCTCTTCGCCATCGGCCGTCTGCCGGGCTGGATTGCTCAGTACCGTGAGCAGCTTGAGCTCAACACCAAGATCAACCGCCCGCGCCAGATCTACACCGGCGAGACCCTGCGCAAGGTCACCCCGCGCAGCGAGCGCTAAACAATAGCCCATACGCTGCATTTCTAGGGCCGAGCCCCACATCTCCCCTTATACTGGGGAGTGTTGTGGCTCGGCCCACGTGTATGCGGCCAGCAAAGAAGAAAACAGTCCAAGGAGGATAATCCCCAATGGAAAAGCCCGTAATTGAGCCGGCAACGGAGCCTGCTCCCCAGGACCTTGTCATCGAAGACATCGTGGTGGGTGACGGCGCCGAAGCCCAGCCGGGCGGCTTCGTTGAGGTCCACTACGTAGGTGTCGACTATGAGACGAACCAGGAGTTCGACTCTTCGTGGGGTCGTGGTCAGTCGATCGAGTTCCCGCTGACCGGCCTCATCGCCGGCTGGCAAGAGGGCATCCCAGGTATGAAGGTGGGCGGCCGCCGCAAGCTGGTTATCCCGCCGGAGAAGGCCTATGGCCCCGCCGGTGGTGCACACCCGCTGTCCGGCCGCACGCTGACCTTCGTTATCGACCTCATTCGTGCCTAAATCCAAAGCCTAAAGGAATGGAGGGTAGTGCCTCTTTCCTTTGGGCTGTCGACGCTCTGAACGCCCTGACCGGCCGCGCCTTCTGCGCGGCCGGTCAGGGCGGTTCGCGCGTTAAGGGCTGCCGTGCGGTCGGTGATACCAGAATCTTCCCCCACAGCGCGCGGGAGTGCGGCACAATGGAAGCCATGAGTGTCCCACAAACCACGTTCAATGATGACCGCGAGATGCCCCTGCTGGGGCTTGGAACCTATAAGCTGCGCGGGGAGGATCTCGTCCGCGCCGTGCGTGAAGCAATCGAGCTGGGCTACCGCCACTTCGACACCGCCACCCTCTACGAGAATGAAGAAGAGCTGGGCCAGGCGTTGCATGACGCCATGAAGGCCGGCGACGTCACCCGCGATGAGCTCTTTATTACCAGCAAGGTCTGGCATGATCACCACGGTAAAGACAAGGTAGGCCAGGCCTTCCGTACGTCCCTGGATAAGCTGCAGCTGGATTACCTCGACCTCTACCTCATCCACTGGCCTTGGCCGCAGGGCGGGCTGTACGTGGAAACCTTCGAGGAGATTGCCCGCATGCAGGGCATGGGGCAGATCGCGTCGATTGGCGTGGCTAACTTCTACGAGGAGACCCTGCAGACTCTAATCGATGAGACGGGTATCGTTCCGGTCCTCAACCAGGTGGAGTTGCACCCGGGCTTCACGCAGCCGGAGCTGCGTCAGTTCCACGACAACCACGGAATCGTGACGGAGGCGTGGTCCCCGCTGGCGCGCGGTGTGATCCTCAATAACCCAGAGGTCATCGCCGTCGCTGAGAAGCACGACATCACCCCGGGCCAGGCCGTGCTGGCGTACCTGTTGAGCAAGGGCATTTCCGTTATTCCGAAGTCCAGCCGCCGAGAGCGCCTAGCGGAGAACTTCGCGGCCGCGGAGGTGGAGCTTGCACCAGAGGATGTTGCCGCACTCGATGCGCTCGACGGTCAGGAAGGTTTTGGCCGCATGTTTAAGGATCCGCGTGAGTTCCCTGGCGCTTAAATAGCCGGGCACAGTCCCAGTGCGAGCGATAGAGCCCGCCTTCCACGCTTTGTTTCTCCTTCACTATATTTTTCTTATTCCTTATAAATAGGGATAAATAGGGGAGGGGCGGAGCGGGGAAGGCGGGTTTTGTTGTGCTTTCTGGCAGTGGGCGTGCAAGGGGGGTGAGGGTGCTCTGAGGGATGCCGCAAAAGCGCGAAGCTCTCCACAATGGCTGCGAAGTTTCGCTTTGCTAAATTAGATTCACTGTTTGGAGTTTCCTGTGGGGGTGTTGGCAACGCGATAGAAATCCCATGTCATCGCGGGGGTAGGGGGTAATAAAAGTGTGCGTTATTAACTTTTCTTGGCAGGATTTACAACCTTGCAAGAGAGGTTAGGTAACTTACTGGGCAAGGCAAAACGTGACTGAAGACACTGTAGTTAGTCTCTCACCGCGGTTTGTGGAGAAAAGATTCCCTTGTAAGGAGAGCGACATGACTGACGCACCTGCTTCGATTGACTCGCGCCGCGAACCGACGCCGCAAGAGTTCGTCGAGATGCGCGATAGCTCGCAGTTTGCGAAGCTGCGCGGCACATACCGCAAGTTCACCTTCCCCATGACAGTGGCGTTCTTTCTGTGGTACGTCCTCTACGTGCTGGCCGCAGTTTTTGCGCCCGACTTCATGGCCATCGAGCTTGGCGGCGGTTGGAACGTCGGCCTTATCTTCGGCTTGGCTCAGTTCCTGACCACCTTCATCATTACGTACATCTACGTCAATTACGCCAACAAGAACATCGAGCCGCAGGCGGCGGCTATTCGCCAGGAACTGGAGGGCTAAACCATGCAGACCATTACCTTGGCCCAAGCGGAATCCTCCGCTGGCAATCCGATTTTGAATATTGCGGTCTTCGCCGCCTTCCTTGTCGTCACCATGTACGTGGTGCTGCGTGCAGGTAAGTCCACCAAGGAAGCCTCTGACTTCTACACCGGTGGTGGTAGCTTCTCCGGCCGCCAGAATGGCCTAGCTATTTCCGGTGACTACCTCTCCGCCGCGTCCTTCTTGGGCATCGTCGGTGCTGTCGCCCTCAACGGCTACGATGGCTTCCTTTACTCGGTCGGCTTCTTCGTTGCCTGGCTCGTCGCCCTGATGCTCGTCGCGGAGCCGATGCGTAACGTCGGCCGCTTCACCATGGCCGACGTGCTGTCCTTCCGCCTCAAGCAGCGCCCGGTGCGCGTGGCGGCCGCGATTTCGACCCTGTTCGTGTCGCTGTTCTACCTCATTGCCCAGATGGCAGGCGCCGGCTCCCTGGTTGCCGTGCTGTTGGACATTCACGAGTTCAAGTGGCAGGCCGTTGTTGTCGGCATCGTGGGCATCCTCATGATTGTCTACGTCCTCGTTGGTGGCATGAAGGGTACGACCTACGTGCAGATGATCAAGGCCGTGCTCCTGGTCACCGGCGTGGTCATCATGTGCATCCTGACCTTCGTCATGCTGAAGGGTGGCTTCAGCACGCTCTTCACCCAGGCCATTGATATGCACGCCAACTCCGCTGCTATCCAGGAGAAGGGTTACGAGGCCTCCCAGATCATGGAGCCGGGCCTGAAGTACGGCAAGAACCTCACCACCAAGCTTGACTTCATCTCCCTGGGTATCGCCCTCGTGCTGGGTGTTGGTGGCCTGCCGCACGTGCTCATGCGCTTCTACACGGTGCCGACCGCGACCGAGGCTCGACGTTCCGTTACCTGGGCCATCGTCATCATCGGTGCCTTCTACCTCATGACCCTGGTGCTGGGCTACGGCGCTGCCGCCCTCGTTGGTCCGGACCGCATCCTCGCCGCACCGGGCGGTGCGAACTCCGCGGCCCCGCTGCTGGCGCTGGAGATCGGTGGCTCCATCTTCATGGCGGTCATCTCCGCGGTGGCCTTCGCTACCGTTCTGGCTGTTGTTGCTGGCCTGGCCATCACTGCGTCGGCCTCCATCGCGCACGATATCTACCACTCCGTCATCCGCAACGGTGAATCCACTGAGGCTGAGCAGGTCCGCGTCTCCCAGATCACCGTGGTCGTCCTGGGCATTGTCTCCATCATCCTGGGCATTCTGGCCATGACCCAGAACGTTGCCTTCCTGGTGTCCCTGGCCTTTGCCGTGGCTGCTTCCGCCAACCTGCCGACCATCCTGTACTCCCTGTACTGGCGTCGATTCAACACCGCAGGTGCCGTGGCGTCGATGTACACCGGTGTTATCTCCTGCCTGGTGCTCATCTTCCTGTCTCCGGCGGTCTCCGGTACCCCGACCTCGATGTTTCCGAACGCCGACTGGTCCATCTTCCCGCTGTCCTCTCCGGGCCTCGTGACCATCCCGCTGGCCTTCTTCGCCGGTTGGATCGTGTCCATCATGACCCCGCCGGACAACCTGGAAGAGCTGTCCGCCGAGATGGAGGTTCGCTCCCTGACCGGTGTGGGCGTGGAGGCTCCGGTGGACCACTAAGCGCCACCTCAAGCACTACATTCCAAACGGTAGCGGGTAGACTCTAACCTCGTGTTTTACCCGCAGCCTCGTTATAGGGCGGTACCAGCGCGTGCTGGTGCCGCCCTTCTGGCGTGCGTGCTCGGTGCCACGGCCCTTGTCGCGTGCTCGCCTGCGAATGAAGAAGACTCCACGGTGGGGCGCCCAACGCACACCAGCACGGCTACTCCCGGCCCCATCGCGCATAAGAAGGGCGATCCACAGCTCGCGGCGGTAGAGGACACCGTGGGGCAATTCCTCAAGGGCGATGACGAGAAGTCAATCACGTACTACCGCATTGAGACAGGCATGCATATGGGCTCGCCCACCGAGCACCAGCCGCGCTATGCGCTAAGCCTGATCAAGCTCTACATCGCTGCCTACGTGTTGGAGCACGGTTCCTTCGAGGACAAGTATCTAGCGCTGGACATGATTGCTGATTCTTCGGATGAGAGCGCCGGGAAGCTCTTTGAGAAGTACCCGCGGTCCATCGATGCAATCGCCAAGGACTATGGACTGGACTCTACGTCAGCGGGGGAGGATTGGGGTCACTCGATGACCTCAACCTATGACGTGGTGCGCTTCATCGTCCAGCTTTTGGAAGATGATCCGACGCACCCAGTTTTGGTGGCGATGTCCCACGCCGATGCCGTCTCAGCCGATGGCTACCAGCAAAACTATGGCACCGCGAAGCTCAGTGACGTCGTGGGCTCCAAGTGGGGTTGGTCCGACAGTAAGGACCGCCATTCCTCGGTGTCGTTTGGAGAGAATTTTGTTGTGGCTGCCTCCATCGAGGGCTCAGCCGAGGAGCTCACGTCCTACGTGCGCAAGGAAATCACGGGTAAGAACCTCGTGAAGGGAAACAACTTGAACAAAGAGGCGCTGGCCCATCCCGGCGCTAGCACCACGCGCTTGACGACGTCTACCGCTGCCCCCTCCAGCATCTCAAAGCCAGCGGCGTCCACAGAGTCGCCGGAACCGGCGTCATCGACCACGTCGTCGTCCTCCACGCCGTCTTCTTCGGCGGCGAAGACAACGGCGGCGCGGTAGAGACCAGCGCCGCCGCGTGTTGATTAGCTCATGGATTTGCGCACGGTGTTGAGGATATCCACCGCGCCGCGCACCTGGTCATTGCTAATGGAGGAGCCGGCGATGGTGATGCCATCGCCGCTGACGCTGGAGCCGCGCCCGGTGGGATCCGGCAGGGAAACATTGGGCAACGGGATGTCGTCAGGCACTGCCGGGATGTCCTTGACCTTTGGCGGCTCCACAGCACCATCGCCCGGGGTCCACTGGCCCCAGTCGTTGGCATATACGGTGTTGATATCGCACGTAATGCCGTCGATAGTGGCTTGATTCTTGGCCTTCTGGTGGATGGTGGTGCGCGGGTGGAGCTTTCCGCCAGAGCCCCAGTCGTGCATCCAGTAGAACTGGCCGATGCGGTCGGCAACACACCAGTCGATGACGTTGTAGTTGCCATACACGCCAGTCTGGTAGCCCGCGGCGCTCAGCGCTGCGGAGAAGGCCTTGAGGTAGGGGCGGATCTGGTTCTCGTACTGGGCGCGGGTGGGATTGTCATCGATGGCAATGTAGATGGGGCGCCCGGTCGGCCCGCCCGCAGCCTTGTGGATGGCGATGGCCTGCGGCGCATGGACTGCGGCGCCCGCAGCGCCGTTGAGCCAGTCCGCAGTTTCCGCGCGGCCAAACTGGTAGATGGAAGCGGTCTTGAGGCCTGCCGCTGCGTTGGCCTTGGTCTCCGCCAGGGTGACAGGCTTGCCCTTCATCCATTCGGCGCCGGGGCGGCGTTGGGATACGTAGCGGATGGCGCCGAGGTGGCCGGCTGCCTTGATGGCGCGGGCGGAAGGAACACCGGCAGAGAAGTCGATGATGGTGCCTAAAGCTGGGCCCACGGCGAGAGCGGCGGGCGCCTGGCTACCGATGGCACCGGCGGCCAGCGTGAGAGCACCGGCCTTGAACAGGGAACGACGGGACAAGGACATGGTGTGAATTCTCCTTGGGAGGCGGTGAAGAAGAAAGTTTCCGCAATCACTTTAGTCACAATGGTTAAAAATTGCACCAGGGGTAGCATTTGCTGGGCGCGACGGCAATCCCTTTGTTTAAAGGTGCTTAAGGCTTTGTCGTGCGGAACGTGACGTTAGTGGGATTTTCCACCGTGCGGGAGACGGTGCAGTCCTTTTCTTGGGAGATGCGCACGAGGCGCTCCACCATGGACTGGGCCTGGCGTCCGGCGTCGGTAGCGGGAAAGCGGAGGGAGAATTCCACGTCGACGTCGCTCAGTCGCGAGGCCCCGTCTTCGTCGACGCGGGTGCCTTCAACGTGGACGTCGAAAATCTCCGGCTCTGTGCGGCGCGAGGTGACCACGTCGATGTCCACGGCCGAGCAGCCCGCCACGGCGGCGAGCAGCAACTCAACTGGGCTGAGTAGTCCCTCAGCGCGGCCGAACTCGAGGCTGATTCCTTCGGCATTCGTGGCGCGGTAGTGGCCTGTATCGATGCGGGTGACGTCGACGGAGTATTTCTTGGTGATGTTGCTCATAGCGTCATCCTAGTGATGGTGGGGGAGCCGGGTAGCGGGGGAGGGAGCCGAGATTTGCAAGCCTTAACCGCGTCGTGGTGAGCGGCGGAAAGGTCAGGTAGGTCAATTTGCAAAGTTATCTGATGGGGGCGGGGCTGTGACTCACGTCTCTTTAGATCGGTAATAGTGGTGCAAACAATTTTTCGACCCAAAGGAGTAGTGGCTATGGAAACCGTGGATGCTCGTGACTGGCTAGACAAGCTCGTCGCCCTCACGCACCAAGAGAAGCCTGGCGTGGAAGACGTGGAGAAGGTTTTCGAGCCCGGGGGCTTCTGGCGGGATCTTGCCGCGGTGACGTGGAACCTGCACACCGCCGAAGGTTCGGAAGCCATCGCCGCGATGATCGCTGGCACTGACGCTGCGCTCGACAACCCGGAGATAACAGAGGTGGAGGACGAAGGCAATGGCGTAACGCGGGTCCACTTCACGTGTGAGTCTGCGAACTTCTATGTCACCGCCGTCGCGCGCCTGCGCGACGCTAAGGCCTGGACCTTCCTCACCTCCGCGCGCGAGCTCAAGGATTTCCCGGAGCCTAAGGGGCGCCGCCGCCCGCTGGGCACGGAGCACAAGGTGGTCAAGGGCGCTAAGAACTGGGCGGACCTGCGGGAGGAGCGCCGTGCGGCACTGGGGCATACGGAACAGCCCTACGTCCTCATTATCGGTGGTGGCCAGGGCGGTATCGCGCTCGGGGCGCGCCTGAAGCGCCAAGGTGTTCCCACGCTTATCGTCGATAAGGCGGGCCGCCCCGGCGACCAGTGGCGCGGCCGCTACCACTCGCTGTGCCTGCACGATCCCGTGTGGTACGACCACCTGCCGTACCTCCCCTTCCCAGATGACTGGCCGGTGTTCACCCCGAAAGACAAGATGGGGGACTGGCTGGAGCACTACGTGGGCATCATGGACTTGGATTACTGGACCAATAGCGAGTGCATGAAGGCCTCCTTCGATGAGTCCAGCGGCACGTGGAAGGTCACCGTTCGCAAGGACGGGGAAGAGATTCTTCTGGAACCCACACAGCTGGTTCTGGCCACGGGCATGTCCGGTGTGCCGAATCGTCCCCACCTGGAGGGGCAGGAGAACTTCGCCGGGGAAATCCGGCACTCCTCGGAACACCCGGGTGGCGCAGGCGATGAGGGCAAGGACGTCATTGTGCTGGGCGCGAACAACTCCGCCCACGACATCGCCGCGGACCTCTACGCGCATGGTGCGCGGCCGGTCATGATTCAGCGTTCCTCCACGCACATCGTGCAATCGGACACCCTCATGAAGGATGTCTTTGGCCCGCTCTACTCGGAAGAAGCCGTGGAGGCCGGTGTGGATACGGACAAGGCGGACCTCCTCTTTGCTTCCTGGCCCTACGCTGTGCTTCCCGACGTCCACCGTGAAGTCTTCGATGGCATCCGTGAGGCCGATAAAGACTTTTATGACGGTTTGGAGAAGGCCGGCTTCCAGAACGACTTTGGCGATGACGGCTCGGGTCTTTATCTGAAATACCTGCGCCGTGGTTCGGGCTACTACATCAACGTCGGTGCCAGCGAGCTGGTCATCGACGGCTCGATCCCGGTGAAGTCTGGCGTGTCCATCGCGGAGGTGAAGGAAAAGTCCGTGGTGCTCACCGACGGTACCGAATTGCCCGCCGATGTCATCGTGCTGGCCACCGGTTACGGCTCTATGAATGGCTGGGCCGAGCAGTTGATTTCTAAGGAAGTTGCTGACACCGTGGGCAAGTGCTGGGGCTTGGGCTCGGATACCACCAAGGATCCCGGCCCGTGGGAGGGCGAGCTGCGCAACATGTGGAAGCCCACTCAGGTGCCGCAGCTGTGGTTCCACGGCGGCAACCTGCACCAATCGCGCCACTATTCGCGCTACCTAGCGCTTCAGCTCAAGGCGCGCTATGAGGGGATGGATACTCCGGTCTATGAACTGGCGCCGGTGTACCACACCTCTTAAGGCAGAAGAGCGCAGGCAGGAGCCTGCGGAAGTAGACGGCATTCTCATGAGGGGGCTAAAAGGCGGGTAGTCATTTAAAAGGAAATTCACATTGTGGTCACGCGGTCGCAAACTCCGGGCCATAATCTTTCCTTGTCTCTGTCGGTTGCTCCATGGCTTAAACCATGAAGCAACCTCACTACTTCGTTTTGATAGGAAGATCTATGACTGCTCGCCGCCTGCTCGGCACCGTGGTCACCGCCTCGGTGGCCGGTACGTTCCTCGTCGTCCCTGCCTCTGCTGCCGAACCTGCAGAAGGCCTGGGCTCGCGATTTAGCATCGGCGTGCTGCCGGATACCCAGTTCTATTCCCGTTACTCCACTCCGGAAACGGGCAACCTGGCCCAGGCGCGCTACGGCAGCGAGCCTTTTAAGGCGCAGGTCGAGTGGCTGGTGAAGAACCAGGAAGCGCTCAACATGGACTTCGCTACGCACCTTGGTGACGTGGTGGACCAAGCGGATGTGGAAGGGGAGTGGAAGGTCGCCAATGAGGCCATGAAGGTCCTCGATGATTCCAAGCTGAACTACTCCATCCTGCCGGGCAACCACGACATGATTGAGGACAAGTCGGCGCACCCGTACAACGAATACTTCAGCGCTGAGCGCGCCAAGGACGCTAACCCGGATACCTTCCAGGAGCGCCACACCGCGGTCAACAATGACTCCGAGTACCACATTTTTGAGGCCGAGGGGCAGAAGTACCTGGTCCTGGCGCTGGGCTGGCGCGCTGACGATGCGGCGCTAGAGTGGGCGCAGGGCGTTCTCGATGCCCACCCGGACCTGCCAGTCATCCTCACCAGCCACGAGGTTCTCAACATCGATGGCGCCGGCGAAGTCTTCTACTCCGAGGACTACGGCAAGGGCCTGTGGGACAAGTTCATCAAGAAGAACGACCAGATTTTCCTCACCATGGGCGGCCACCACCACGGCGCGGGCTACCGCGTGGATAAGAACGATGCAGGCCACGACGTCATCGGTATCCTGCAGGACTACCAGATGGCCTACCAAGGCGGTAACGGCCTGCTCGGCGTGCTTGAGTTCGATCTCTCCGGCAACGAACTGGAGATGACCGCCCTGTCTCCGTGGGTGGCGCAGAAGCCGGCGAAGGAGCTCACGCAGTTCGACAAGCTCATCCTCGACGGCAAGGGCGATAGCTACCACGTGCCGCTCAACTTCAAGGAGCGCTTCGCTGACTTCGCCCCGGAGTGGACCATCGGCGATGAGAATGACCCAGACCTTGGCCAGAAGGCCCGCGACATCGCGGAGGAAGGATACACCCCGTACACCATCCCGAAGGATCAGCTTCCGGAGGGCCCGAACGACTTCGTGAAGTCCGACAAGACCGTCTTCCACTGGCGCCCAGGTCAGACCAAGAACAAGGAAGGCAAGCAGCTTGCCGACGGCGACGTGGCCACCGAGGGCGCTGTCATTCCGGATGCCTTTGGTGCTGATGGCGCTGGCGACCTCGTTCGCGAAGGCGGTCCTTCCAACACGGGTGAGCGCATCACTTACACCAAGGATCACCACCCGCTGTCCTCTGATTCTGGATCCCTCTACTGGTCCGACCCGGCTGGTCAGGCCGCAATGGCGGAGTTCCGTTCCAAGGAAGGCGCTGAGATCAACAAGGTCGATACTTCCGCGGGCTACACCTTCGAGTCCTTTGTGAAGATTCCGAAGGATTTCAACGGCTCTGAGCACGGCTGGGGCAGTGCGCTCTCCCGCGACTCCAGCATTGCTGAGCTTGTCGACGGCTCCGAGGACACCGACCCCACCGTCATGTTCGGCATCTCCAACCTGCGTGAGCTGCGCTGGTGGGCGGAGCCCAAGGAAGGCGAAGGCTCGACCGTGTGGTCCCACGAGGTGCCCACCGATGAGTGGATGCACATCGCTGTGGTGAACAAGCCGGATTCCGACACCGTTGAGATGTTCATCAACGGCGCACCGATCCTGCGCAACGCCAAGGGCGCTGAAGGTCTCCTCCCGCGCGACCTGCAGTGGGTCATGGGCGCTGGCTTTGATAACCGCAAGCCGCAGGACCCGTGGTACGGCTGGATTGGTGAGACCCGCCTGACCCAGGGCGTTCTGGACTCCGATGAGTGGCTCACCGCCCGCCCTGCCGCAAAGGAGGAAGGGCCGACCACCTCCACCACGACGCCTAGCGAGCCAACCAAGCCCACTGAACCGACTCACACCAACGAACCTTCCGCCGACGACATGGCTGCGGCCTTCTTCGCCGGCTCGAGCCGCGGCGCGAAGATTATTGCTCCAATCCTGGCAGTCATCGCAGTCCTTGGCGGTGCTGCCTACGGCCTCATTCCCACCATCAACCGCATCTTCGGTCTGAACATCCCACAGCCACAGCTGCCGAAGATTCCGGGCCTGAACTAGAGAGCTCAGCCCACTAACCTCCATCCCCCGTCTCACAGTGAGACGGGGGATTTTCTGTTGTGTTGCTACATTTCGCGGCGGTCACTATTTGTTAGAAACGTTGCTTCGATGAAGCGGCTTCGCTGCGTGGCCAACGGCAATCTAGTTATGGACAAACCATTCTGGAATGAGTAGTGTGAAACTTATGGGACGGCCTCGTAAATTCAATGAAAAAGAAGTTCTTGCCGGCGCGATCGCGTTATTTGGCACGAACGGATTCACTGCAGTCTCAGTGGATGATGTGGTGAATCAACTGGGACTTAACCGGTCCAGCTTCTACAACCTTTATGGCTCGAAGCATGGACTGTTTCGTGCAGCAGCTGAAACGGTGTGCGCTGAAGCTGAAGGCGGCCGAGTATCGGATGCGACAAAGGACTTCGTGGTGGTGGCACTGGTTGAGGTGGCGCCAGTCAGTAAGGATTTACGCGAGCTTATCCAGCGGGCTTATGAACTGTGCTTCACGGGCCCGGAATCGTTAGGGCAGCATGCGCTCGCCCGTGCACAAGGACGCAAACACTAAGGGGAGGCATCATGAACAACAAACTCACTCTGACAGAAACAGAACTCATCGTCGAACCACTCGGGCTAGATAAGCTCTGGTCGTTGACCGGCAGTATCAAGGTTCCGTGGGAGCATGTGCGAGGCGCTACCCATGACCCTGGCATGAAGCATGAGCCAAAAGGTTTTCGTGCGCCGGTGTCAGATGCGGGTTTTGGTACCGGTGTTCCGGAGACCCGGTACTGCCGGGTTCCGGGTAGTTGGTACCGGGGCCGGGCCGACGGAGTCGGCCCGGCTGTTTGCTTTATTCGTCCAGTTCTATTGGGGCGGTGGCCTTGCGCATGTCGAAGTCTCCGATGCGGATTCGGTGGCCGTTGTTGAGGCGGCTTACGAGTGAATCGGCTCCGACTCTGTCTGGCAGTGTTTCAACCCAGTAGGCGGCGGCTGATTGGGAGGAGATCAGTGTTGGGAGCCTTCCGTCGCGGTCGAATATGATCTTGGTTAGGTCTTCTTGCCCGCGCTGGTTGATGCTGATGGTCATAAAGTCGTCGATGATAAGGACATCGACGTTGATCAGTTTCCGCATCTTGACGAGGTAGTTTTGGTCAGTCGGTGAGAAGACCGCCAGCATGTCTACAAGTTGATCCAGCCGGTAGTACGCCACGGAATATCCGGCCTTGCACGCGGCGATGCCGATGGCGCAGGCAATGTAGGTCTTGCCTGTTCCCGTCGGTGCGAGGATGTGAATGTTGGTCGGGTTTTCCCGCCAGTTAGTTGCTGCGATTCGTTTCAGCTGACGCATGTTGATACCGCGTTGTTCTGCCCGGGTAATTTCAGCCAGGCTTGCATCCGGGTATCGGAATTTAGCCTGGGTTATAGCCTTGGCAATGTTGCGTTGTTGTCGTTGTGTGTAGGCTTCTTCGACTGCGGCGAGGAAGATGTCTTCTGGTAGCGCATCCGCATAGGCCTCGTCGTTGACAACCTCGTAGAAGATGTCAGCGAAGGTTGATACGCGAAGCTTGCGCATTTTCGCCCGCACAATCTCGTCGTCGATACTGCTCATGGTTTCACACTCCTTATTCCTTCTAGTTTTCGTAGTGATCAGCAGGCCGGATAAAGACGGCATCGGCCACCTCACCGGTAAGCGGGGTACTTGGGCGTGGGTGGTGTTTGGCCACAGGCTGTGTTTTTAGCCCTGGTGGCCCGGGATGTTGTTGGGCGTGGGCAATGTCAGTCTGGATGCGTTTGATCACTGCCATCGTTGGGGCCAGCTTCTTGTCTAAGACCTGCTGGCAGGCAGGTTCCAGGGTGGCTTTGTTGTGCTTTTTGCCCAGGTTGGCCAGCACGTTGCGTGCTTGGATGAGTCCGCGGGGTACGGCGGCACTATTGCGGTCGAGGATCATCGCTATGACTGCGTGCGTTGCTGCCCCAAACGACGAAGCCCAGGCCAAAAGCTCATCACGGGTAAGCGCCTTGTGGCCTTCATCATCGCCACGCGGTGCATGCTGAGGGTTGGTGGAATACCGGTATTTGAATCCGTGAAGGCGCGTGTGTTCAGCAACAAGCTGCTCCCCGCTGAAGATGCTTACTAGTTGCGGGGTGAGCCTGACTGTTACCGATTCTCCTACCAGCTGAAATGGCACAGAGTAGTACTGGTAGTCACAGGTGATGTGCCAATTGCGGTCGACTTTAAGCCGCTTGTATGACACTTCCGTAAACGGCGTCGGCGGCAGATCGCGCATCACTGGTGCTTCTTCTTGCTCAAAGCGCATGCGCCGTGTTGTGCCATCAGGCCGCGTCATTGCGCTGTTGATATCGGCAAGACGGCAAGCGATCGCCTCATTGAGTTCATCGAGGTTGTAGAAGACCTCGTTGCTGAAGTAACCCAGGATTTTGGTGTAGGCGATTTTCACGGCACGCTCTACCGCTGCCTTGTCGCGAGGCCTGCCGGGCCTGGTCGGCACGATCGTGATCCCGTAATAGTCTGCAAACGCTGCGTAGCGATCAGTGACCATCCGGTATGTAGAGTTCTTCTTCGGCCGATAAGTCGCCGTAGAAGCATTATCGGGCACGATAACTGCTGGTACTTTGCCAAGATAGTTCAACGCTTTGACGTGGCACTCGATCCACGACGGCATCTTCTCGTTCGCAGCGGCCGTGACATACATCAGCCCTGAGTATGGGCTGACCGCGACGAACAATGACGCCTTGAACGCGGTATCACCACTGGCCTGATCTACTACAGGCACTTTGTCACCGGCCCAGTCAACGTAAAGCTCTTGGCCTGGCTCATGGGTGATAACTTCGACGAGATCATTGGCACGCAGAAATTCACTGAGCCCACTGCAGAACTGGGAGTACTGGTACTTTGTCTTGTCCGTCGGACACGGCTGCGACAAGTAGTCCATCCACAGCTTGTGCCTGGTCACATGCTTTGTACTTCTCAGCTTGCGTGCAAGAGCCTGAAAATCAGGCTGGTCATAGGACAACGACCGCTTACTCCGGCCGTCGCTGAATCGATCATCGAACCATTCCGGTGGGAGTTGACGGAACTGTTCTGGAGTTAGTGCCTCATCGTTGATGACTTTCTTTGCTCGGGATACTTCCCGTCGTGAACATCCCAATGCGTGAGTGATCTGCGCGTAGCTAGCACCATCAAGACACATCGCGATGATCTGCTTGAAGTTGGCCACAAGGACCGGCTCCTTCCAAGTAGAAGTTGACGCAACACCAGCGGATTGTGGTGTCGCCAACATCAACTATGAAAGAAAACCCCTTGCAGTACCGGATACACGGAACACCGGTACCAACTACGCGGACTCGCGGTACCAACTACCCCAAATCGACACGCCGGGGCTGCGCAGTGGACAGAAGCTAGCGGGCACCTTCCACGCGGATGGCGGCCGACATTTCTGGAACATTAGCGGCTATGAGAATGCCGTTGTCATCGAGCTTAAAGACGAGCATTTCGATCGGTTCATCGTTTCCTTGGAGAACCCGACTGAATGTGTAGCGCGCATCAACGAAAAGGCTCAGGCCGTCTGAGCCTGACGTGTCCCAGCGTCAGTGCTTGATGTCATTCACGGTAAATGGCAGGCGAAAACTGTGAATTCTCGTCCACTATTCACGGAGAATGACACGTTTAGGCTGAACGGCTCTCGGTTCTGGTGTTGCGACCGGCTATTTGGTAGCAGT
>NZ_KV796742.1:0-24471 GCF_001809235.1 Corynebacterium sp. HMSC072A04
CCTTCGGCACTAATTTGAGCCAAGTCAGGTTAGTGTTCGCGTCGCTCCCTGCGGCGCCATTCACGCGTATGGCACCGTAGGGGCGTCGCCAAGCGCCCGCTCCCCCTCTCCGCCCGCCCAGCACCCACCCCAAACGCCAACAACCCCCGCCTCCTCACATGGTCTCCCATGTGTGTTTGGAGGTGGGGGTTGTGGTGGTGTCAGTACAGAAACTTAGGCGTTCAACGGCCTAGGAGGTGCCTAGTTGATGCGGCCGGTTTCCTTGCGGTACTGGCGGTAGTAGCGGCGGCCATACTTGACGGAGACGATAGCCAGGATGGCTACGACGACGCTGGCGATGGCGCCCACAATCAGGTTGATCTGGTAGTCAGCACCGGCGGTGCCCTGCGGGTACAGCTTGGTGCCGAAGCCCCAGATCAGGATGCCCAGCGCCGGCAGGATCGAGAGAACCAAGCCCATGCCCACCCAGGTGGAGGTGCGCAGCAAAGAAGAGTGCGGTGCACTGTAAGAAACGGGGTCATATCCCTCGATGTAGGAGTCCTGAATCTTACCGGAGAACTCCGGGTAGGTCTCGCTGTGGTGATCAGCAACTGCCGGGTTGAGGTCGCTCATGGCTGAAACTTTCTCTCGTTCCTGTTAATCCTGTGAATGACTATAGCTTAGTCGTCCTTGCCGCGGAAAGCAGCACGTGCACGTTCGCGGGTAACCGCGGAAACCGCGGTCAGCGGCACACCAGCCGGGCAGACGTCGGCGCACTCGCCGTAGAGCGAGCAGTGGCCGAAGTTCTGCTCCAGATCGTCCACCATGTTGCGTGCGCGGCGTCCACGCTCTTCCTTGCCCAGCGGCATGAGGGAGAGGTGAACCAGCTTGGCGCCGGTGAACAGGTGAGCAGCACCGTTCGGGCAGGATGCCACGCAGGCACCGCAGCCGATGCAGGCGGCGTGATCCAGGGCGTACTCGGAGGTCTCGTGGTTGACGTGCAGGGTGTCAGCGTCCGGAGCGGTACCCGCATCCATGGACACGTAGCCGCCCTGCTCCATGACGTGGTCCAGCTTGGCGCGGTCCACGATCATGTCCTTGATGACCGGGTAGGCAGCGGAGCGGAAAGGCTCCAGCTTGATGGTGTCGCCATCCTTGAACTGGAACAGGCGCTGCTGGCAGGCCGGGGTGTTCTGACCCGGGCCATGCGGGCGACCGTTGACCAGGAGGCCACAGGTACCACAGATGCCCTCACGGCAGTCGGAAGCGAATGCGAACGGCTCGGTGCCGGCCTCAATGAGGCCGTCGTTGACGTGGTCGAGCAGCTCCAGAATGGACATCTGCTCGGCGGCGTCGTCAACCTGCACGGTTTCGAACTTGCCTTCTTGCGTCGGTCCGGCTTGACGCCAGATCTCAAGTGTCAGTTTCATTACTTGTAGTTCCTTGTCATCAGCGGGATCGAATCAAAGTACAGCGGCTCAGCGTGGCGGATGAACTCGCCCTCAGCAGCGCCCGGCTCCCATGCGGAAACGAAGCACCAGTTCTCGTCATCGCGCTCGGCCTCGCCGTCCTCGGAGAGGTGGTCCTCGCGGAAGTGAGCACCACAGGACTCGTCGCGGTCAAGGGCGTCAATACACATGAGCTCACCCAGGTCGATGTAGTCAGCAACGCGCAGACCATACTCGAGGACCTGGTTCATGTCGTTAGCGTCACCAGTGATGCGGACGTTAGCCCAGAAGTCCTTGCGCAGTGCGCGGACCTTCTCGATGGCAACCTTGAGGTCCTCGACATTACGGGACACACCACAGCCCCAGTAGAGGATGTCACCCAGCTGGCGGTGGTAGTACGCCGGGCCGTGCGGATCCTCGCCCTGGATGGACATGAGGCGGTCGATGCGAGCCTGTGCGCGAGCAACGGCGTCGTTAGCCTCGGCGGAATCCTCGGCCAGCTTGGCCTCACCCAGGTGGTGAGCCAGGTAGTTCGGGATAGTGAACGGCAGGGTGAACCAGCCATCAACGGAAGCGGACAGCAGGGAGTTAGCACCCAGGCGGTTCGCACCGTGGTAGGTCCAGGAGCACTCACCGGCGGCGAAGAGGCCGTCGATGGCGGTCATCTCGTTGAAGTCCGTCCACAGGCCACCCATGGTGAAGTGGCAGGTCGGAGCGATACGCATCGGGGTCTCGTAGGCGGACTCACCGATGGCCTCTTCGTACATCTCGATGAGGTTGGAGTAACGCTCGCGGATCTTGTCCTTGCCCAGACGCTCGATGGCGTCGCGGAAGTCCAGGTACACGGAGTTGTGCAGCGGACCAACGCCCAGACCCTTGTTGATCTGCTGGGAAATGGCACGGGAAGCCACGTCACGCGGGACGAGGTTACCGAAGGCCGGGTAGCGGCGCTCTAGGAAGTAGTCGCGCTCCTCTTCCGGAATCTCGTTAGCAGGACGGTCATCGCCCTCCTTGATCGGAGACCAGATGCGGCCGTCGTTACGCAGCGACTCAGACATGAGGATGGTCTTGGACTGCCACTCGGAATTGACCGGCAGGCCGGTCGGGTGGAACTGGATGAATGCCGGGGAAGCCAGGTAAGCACCAGCCTCGTACGCACGCATCATGGCGCCAGCGTTGGAGTTCTTAGCCAGCGTGGACATGTGGTAGACGTTGCCGTAACCGCCGGTACCGAGGATGACTGCGTGGCCGGTGAAGGCCTTGAGCTCGCCGGTGATGAGGTTACGGGTCACAATGCCGCCGGCACGCTTGGTGCCGTTGTCGTTGTAGGTGATGACGTCCTGCATATCGTGGTGAGCGAAGAGCTCCACGTTGCCCAGGCCAATCTGGCGGTACAGCGCAGAAGTGGTGGACAGCTGCAGCTGCTGGCCTGTTTGACCACGGGTGTAGTAGGTGCGGGAGACCTGCACGCCACCGAAGGAACGGGTAGCCAGGGTGCCGCCGTACTCGCGAGCGAACGGAGCGCCGATGGCGTTCATGTGGTCGATGACGCGGATGGACTCATAAGCCAGGCGCCAGCAGTCGGACTCGCGGCAGCGGTAGTCGCCGCCCTTGACGGTGTCCTTGGTGTGGCGGTAGGCGGAGTCGTTATCCACCTTCTTGTGGCGGGAAGAGTTCACACCACCCTGCGCAGCAATGGAGTGCGCGCGACGCGGGGAATCGTGGTAGGTGAAGACCTTCACCTTGTATCCCAACTCGCCGAGGGCAGCCGCAGCGGAACCAGCAGCCAGGCCGGTACCGACGACGATGATTTCGAACTTGCGGCGGTTCAGCGGGGAGACCAGCTCCATGTGGTCCTTCTGGTAGCTCCACATGTCCTTCATCGGGACGCCGTGCGGCTCGTGGGACTCCAGGATGCGGCCCGGCTTGACACCCGGGACGATGGACTGCGGGTGCGAGAAGTTCGGGTGCTCGCGCTTGAGTTCAGTATTCGCGTTAGTCATGGGTTCAAAACTCCTTTAGCTGACCCAGCCCAGGGCGACGGACAACGGCATAACGATGTTTGCCAGGCACACGACGGCCGGGACGATGTACGCCAGGATGACAAAGACCTCGCGCCACTTAGCACCGGTAATGCCCAGGTCGGAAGCCGCAAGGCGGATGCCGTGGGTCAGGTGCAGGAAGAGGCAGAGCATGGCAACGATGTAAATGATGGTCACCGGCCAGCGGGAGAAGGTAGCGATCATGTTGGCCTTCACTTCGCCATGAGCGAAAGCCTCCGGAGCGATCGGCTGAACACCCATCGTCAGGTCCAAGATGTGGAAGACGATGAACAGGAGCAGCACGACGCCGGTCACCAGCATGGTCTTCGTTGCGAAGGAATCCATGCCGCCCATCAGGTTGGTGCGCTTGAACTTACCGCGGGATGCCTTGGAGCGAGCGGTCAGCGCAAAGGCGCCGTAAATGTGGGCGATCACGCACGCCAGCAAGACGATGCGGATGATCCACAGAAGGTGCCCGCTCGGAATCAGCGGATCACCCATGCTGCGCAGGAATGCGCCGTAGGCATCGATGGCTTCCTCGCCGTTGTGGGCCGGCAGGTAGAGCTTCAAGTTGCCGGCCATGTGTCCTACAACGAACAGCGCGAAGAACAGACCGGTAATTGCCATCGTCAGTTTCAAAGCCCAGGACGGAATTCCTGGCTTAGGACGAATCGTTTCATTAGTAATGCGGCCGTGAGCAAGGGCTTCACGGTCAGGATTTTTTACAGACATGACACCTCCATTGTCGCCCTTACCTTACGCAGGACTGCGCGCTGACCACTACTTATCCCTTTGCTTTTAACGCCCCCTCCCCCACCTACAGGCCCCTGACAGAAATGAGTTAAGGCAAGGGTTGCCTTAAGTGTCCCCCGACTTATGCCGGTCTACCTTGATCACTTCGCTTTACGCAATATTAACCTTGCGAAAACATTTCGCGGTTGAGACTTTTGTCACAGGGTGTGACTCGAGTGACGACCCTACCCCTTTAGGTGTCAAACTTTCGCTTGGTACACACCCCTCACCGCCCCTTCACGCCCCGCTAACACCCCCACTTCGCAGCGAAGTTAAAATGCTTCACACATTCCTTGCAAAACTATTGTTATGACCGAAAGGCACTAGGTAACCTAGCTCACATGAGCAAGACATACGTAGGTTCGCGCCTGCGCCAGCTGCGCCGCGAACGTGATCTCAGCCAAGCCTCCCTCGCCGCTACGCTGGGGCTTTCCGCTAGTTACGTTAATCAGATTGAACATGACGTACGCCCCCTCACCGTTCCGGTCTTGCTTAGGATTACTGAAGCATTTGGTGTGGATGCCACTTTCTTTTCCCGTGACGATGACTCGCGGCTACTCGCCGAGATTCAAGATGTCGTCCAGGACCAAGAAATCTGCCCCTCCCCCGTGGAATTACAGGAATTGTCCGAACTGGTTTACAACCACCCCACCGTTGCGCGCACGCTCGTCGACATTCACCGCCGCTACCGCAATATCCGCGACAAGCTTTCCCTCGCCACCGATACCCGCCGCTCCGACGGCAACCAGGCGCTGTCCATGCCGCACGATGAGGTTCGGGATTTCTTCTATGCCCGCCAGAATTATCTCGATGAGTTAGATCAGCATGCAGAGGCGATCTCCGCGGAGCTCGACGTCGTCCCCTTCCACATCCGCGACATCGAACAGGCTCTGGACGACAGACTCACCACCCAGCACGGCGTGGAGATCCTCACCACCGATCGCATGGATGGCACGCTGCACCGCTTCGACAAGGACAGCGGGACCCTTCGCCTTGCCAGCCGGCTGAGCGTCGGCCAGCGCGCCTTCCGCATGGCAGCTGAGCTTGGCTTCCTCGAAGCGGGCGCGCTTTTCGACGAGCTCGTGGAGGAAGAACCGTTTACTTCAGAGGCCTCCATCAACTTGGCCAAGCGGGGTATCGCCAATTATTACGCTGCGGCCACGCTCCTCCCGTATGGCCTCATCCATAGCGAAGCCGAACAGTCGGGGTACGACGTGGAATACCTCTGCAATGTCTTCGGAGTGGGCTACGAGACGATTGCCTCCCGCCTCTCCACGCTGCAGCGCCCCAACAAGCGCGGCATCCCCTTTACCTTCGTGCGCGTTGACCGCGCCGGCAACATGTCCAAACGCCAATCCGCCACCGGCGTGCACTTCTCCAACTCCGGCGGCACCTGCCCCCTATGGAATGTGTACGAGTCCTTCTCACACCCCAACACCATTTCCCGCCAGTTGGCGCAGATGCCAGATGGGCGCAATTACCTATGGATCTCACGAACGGTGAGCTACCCACAAGGCCGTTTTGGGGATACGAACAAGCTCTTTTCCATCGGTCTGGGCTGCGAGGCACGCCATGCTAATCGCACCGTGTACGCCCAGGGGCTAGACCTCAATGCCCTTTCCGCCGCCACTCCCATTGGCGCCGGCTGCCGCACCTGCCCGCGCCAGAATTGCTCCCAGCGGGCATTTCCCGCCATTAACGAACAGCTTGTCGTCGACGCCCACCGCTCTGCAGTGGCACCCTATTAACTAAAGCTAGTTAACGGCGTAATCGCGCAGGTTTTAAATCATCCATCTTTACGCCGTTAACGCAGATGAATCTTAAAAGCTGGGGAGCACTCTCCATCGAGCGAAAGCCTCCGAAGAAAGATACTGAAGCAAGAAAGGGGCCTACTTAGTGCGATGAGCTGGAATTATGACCCAAACCCTCGGCGCTATACATTGTCCTACAAGCCCCACCCCATGGTTTTCATTGCCAAATCTGATGGATTTTCCCGACTCGGTTGTTCTATCATGGTCAGCGACCGATAATCACCAACAGAAAGGATTATTGTTATGTCCAGCTTTGGCGAGAACTTCCTTGGCCAGATCCAGAAGCTCGTGCTGACGATCGTCAACGCACCGTTCGCACTGTCTTCCAAGCTCTTCGGCTAAGGCCAGTCGCGCTTCGGCGCTAAAACCAACACTCCCCCTCACCGCCACCGATTCACGTCGATGGGATGAGGGGGAGTGTTCTTGTTTTAGTTCTTAGAGGTTAATCATGTGGCCGCCGATGCCCTCGGCTGCTTCCTTCATAGCCTCAGACAGCGTCGGGTGAGTGTGAACGTTGCGTCCGATCTCCTCTGCAGTGAGATCGAAGCGCTGCGCCAGGGTCAGCTCCGGCAGCAGCTCGGACACGTTCGAGCCCACCATGTGACCACCAATGAGCTCACCAAACTCGCCGTCGGCGATGAGCTTGACGAAGCCCGCGGTCTCATTCAGACCAGCTGCCTTACCGTTAGCGGAGAACGGGAAGGTAGCAACCTTGATGTCGCGGTCAGCGAACTTCTCACGAGCCTGCTCCTCGGTGTAGCCGAAGGAGGCCACCTGCGGGTTGCAGAAGGTGGCGCGCGGCATGTTCATGTAGTCACCCAGCAGCTGGGTCTCAGCGCCGGCGATGACCTCAGCAGCCACAACGCCCTGCGCCTCAGCCACGTGAGCGAGCTGCAGCTTCGCGGTGACGTCACCAATGGCGTAAATGCCCTCAACGTTGGTGCGCATGTAGTCATCAATAGCGATGGCGCCGCGCTCAGTGAGCTCGACACCGGTGTTCTCCAGGCCGTAGCCCTCGGTGCGCGGGGCGAAGCCGATGGAGACCATGCAGCGATCCACGGTCAGCGTATCGGTCTTGGAGCCGTCCTTGGACTCGACCTCAACGGTGACATTGTCACCGTTATCCGTGATGGCGGTGGTCTTGTAACCAGTCAGGAGCTTCACACCAAGCTTCTTGTATTCCTTGGCGATAGCCTTGGATACATCCTTGTCCTCGTTCGGAAGGACGCGGTCCATGAACTCCACGATGGTCACGTCTACGCCATAGTTGGCCAGAACGTACGCAAACTCCATACCGATGGCGCCTGCGCCAACGATGACCATGGAATCCGGGGCCTCATCGCTGAGGATCTGCTCCTCGAAGGACACGATGTTGCCGCCGATTTCCACGCCCGGAAGGGAACGGACGACGGAGCCGGTGGCGATAATGCAGTTGTCAAAGGTAACGGTCTTACCCTTGTCATCGCCCTCGGTAATCTCGATGGTCTTGGCGTCCTTGAAGGAGCCGAGGCCATTGATCTCCGTAATCCTGTTCTTCTTCATCAGGTAGTGCACGCCCTTGACGATGCCCTCCGAGACCTTGCGGGAGCGCTTGTGCGCAACACCGAAGTCGAAGGAAACATCGCCGGAAATACCAAAGGCCTTCGCCTCATGGTTGAAGGTGTGTGCAACTTCAGCGTTCTTAAGAAGAGCCTTGGACGGGATGCAGCCCACGTTGAGGCAAACACCGCCCCAGTACTGCTTCTCAATAACGGCAACCTTCTTGCCCAGCTGGGCAGCGCGGATGGCGGACACGTAGCCGCCGGGGCCCGCGCCGAGTACTACAACGTCAAAATGTTCATTAGTCACGCCCTATAGGATACGTAACTTTGTGCCCGCTGTCCCACCACCCCCATGCTGTGCTCTCGTATCAGTCCATAACATTCCTGATACGCAAGCCACAGTGCACTGATGCGTAGAGGGCACACAACGCACAAAATAACCCCCAACCACCCGAGGGGGCGATTAGGGGGAGAGAAACGTGGGGCCGCACGCCCCGCAGCTGTTTAGTAAAGACCCCAATCCAGGGCGATCTTGGAGGAAGTAGAGGAGCCGGAGTGAGCGAACTGGCCCAGCACCTGGTTGATGGAAACGAGGATGGTGTCAAAGAGGTTCATTCTTCTTCTTTCTGTTGGTCTTCAAGCAGCCTTCACGGCCTCGTGCGATGTCACTATGCGGCACTGCCACCTTCTGCCTTGCAGGACGGCCGCCGCAGTAACGGTCTCCGCATCTGGTTCGACTAACGAATGGGCCGGCCGTTGCGTTACATAGCCCACGTTAACGCACGGAAAGATTATGACACGGTTTCCACTTCAATACCACCATTAACTTTAATATCTTGGTATGTTTAAACACGTTACCCTTATCTTGGGGTGCTGAAATTCCCATCTACCAGCACTATTGCCCATCTCATGGGTGGCGTGTCCGGAGCATCTTTTACACTTGCCCCTACATTTCCGCTCATCACTTAGAAAGCGAGATTCTATGAAGATTGCGCGCTCTCTCACGACGCTTGCGGCAGCCACTGCCCTAGCACTTGGCGCCGTAGCATCCCCTACCGCGGGCGCATCCGAGGTCACCCCGGAACAAATCCGCGGTGATGCCACACCGTCCACCATTTCCGAGCTCGACATCTACGGGGAGATTGAAAAGTACCTGCCCAAGGACTCCGCCGGAAACCCGTCGCCCTCCCGCCAAGAATATGAAGACGCCATTGGTAAGAACGTCACTTTTAAGGACGTTGACGTCAATGAGATCCCGGACAGCAAGCAGTGGATGGGCTACGTCCTGAAATACCCGGACTACCGTCAGAGCGTCAAGGCCCTCAATGCCACCGCACCAGCGATGGACCGCACCGTCCCTCTTGCAGTAATTACCCCAGACGGCACCTTTGATTCTTCCCGCCCCACCCTTTATCTACTCAACGGTGCTGGCGGTGCCGAGCAGGGCATGGACTGGCTGATAGCCACCACGCGCGAAGACTTGGATCCCAACAAGGAGGGCACCCAAGAACTCGATGACTACTACGGTGACCGAAACGTCAACGTCGTCATCCCGCAGGCAGGCGCATTCTCCTACTACACCGACTGGGTTACCAGCCCGGACCGCAGCTACCTCAAGGGCCCGCAGAAGTGGGAGACCTTCCTCACCAAGGAGCTACCGGGACCGCTGGAGAAGCACATCAACGCCAACGGCAAGCGCGGCATCGCAGGCATGTCCATGTCTGCTACCTCATCGCTCGTCTTGGCCCAGCACAACCCCAACTTCTATGACGCTATCGGGTCCTTCTCTGGCTGTGCGGCCACCTCGACTCCACTGCCGAACTTCTACACGCAGCTGACCGTGAATCGTGGCGGTGGAAGCACCGAGCAGATGTGGGGACCGATGGGCGGTGACTACAACCGCTACAACGATGGACTCATCAACGCCACAAAGAACAACATGGGTAATTCCCAGGTCTACGTCTCCGCTAACTCGGGGTTTGCCGGAATGAACGATTTGGGTTCGTCCAGGATTGAAAAGCAAGGCCTGGCCGGAGCCTTGAAGTCCTCCTCCACCCTGGTGGTGGAAGGCGGCGTCATCGAGGCAGCGATGAATGCGTGCACCCACGACCTGCAGGCAAAACTGCAGCGCGAAGGTGTCAAAGCGGATTTCAACCTGCGCAATACCGGTACCCACTCCTGGCCGGGCTGGTTCGATGACATCAACTCCTCCTGGCCCACCTTCGCTCGTGCCTTTGGTCTGCCGGTGGAGCCGGTCTCCACGCGGGCGCCGGAAAGCGCGGTGAACACGGACGCTAACGCCAAAGCTGAGGATGCCGATAAGCAGAATATGGAAGAGGCCGAGAACGATCCCAAGACCCCGGCCGACTCCCGGCCAGTAGCCCCTGAGGCCATCGAACAGTAAGCTCAACTCGCCATATTGATTGTTAAATAAGGAACGTAATGAAGCGTCTTAGCTCTCTCCTCGCCGCCGGCGCGCTCTGCGCTGCCGCGCTTATCAGCCCCGTTGCGGGTGCGGCCACCATCACCCCGCAGCAGGTTGCGGGTGACACGCCGCTGTCCACCATCTCGGACTTGAACGTCACCCCGGAGGTGCAGAGCCAGAAGTGGTACGAGCACTTCAAAGATGACGCCCGCGTTCTCAAGCTGGAGGCTACATCTCCGGCCATGAATGGCCGCGCGATTCCGCTGGCTGTTATCCCTGCTAAGAACCCGGACCGCCCGACCTTGTACCTGCTCAACGGCGCCGGTTCCGCGGAGCAGGACTCCGATTGGCTGTACATGTCCGATGCCGTGGACTTCTACGCGGACAAGGACGTCAACGTTGTCGTTCCACAGGCAGGCGCCTTCTCCTACTACACCGACTGGCTGGAGGAGCCCAACGGCAAGTACCTCAAGGGCCCACAGAAGTGGGAAACCTTCCTGACCAAGGAGCTGCCTGGCCCGCTGGAGTCACGCCTGAACGCAAGCAACAAGCGCGCCATTGCCGGCATGTCCATGTCCGCAACGTCTTCCCTGCTGCTGGCGCAGCACAACCAGGGTTTCTATGACGCAGTTGGTTCCTTCGCCGGCTGCGCCGCAACCGCCTACCCCACGGAGTACCAGTTCCTGCGCGTCACCGTGAACCGCGGCGGCGGAGAACCGGAACAGATGTGGGGCCCGATGGGCTCTGAATACAACCGCTACAACGATGCCCTGATGAACTCCGAGAAACTGCGCGGCACCAAGCTGTACATTTCCTCCGCATCGGGCCTCGCGGGTGAGCAGGATACCCCGTCCTACTACATGAACAAGGGCTACAGCCCGCTGGCCGCCTACGCGGGTTCGGCACAGCTGCAGGTTGAGGGCGGCATCATCGAGGCCGCGGTCAACCACTGCACCCACATGCTCAAGGCCAAGCTGGATAAGCAGAACATTCCAGCCACCTACAACTTCCGCAACGTGGGCACGCACTCCTGGCCGGGCTGGCGCGAGGACCTGGTGAAGTCCTGGCCCACCTTTGAGGAAGCTTTCAACTCCTAAAAAGTGAGCGGAGCGTGTCGCCCCACGGTCTGGCGCGGCGTGCTCGCTCCCCTGGCTTCGGATAACCCAGACAGGGCGGTAGGATAGCGGCATTATGAAGCTGCTTTCTACCGCCCTTTCGCATATCTCCGCCGCTCGCGACCGCGCTGCACTTACTCGGGATAGCTACACGAGGGTGGATTTCAACCTCGGCTTCGAGGTCACCCACTATGACTTGGACCTGACCTACCGCGTGGAACCCAACATGCTGCAGGGCGAAGCCATCCTCCACATTCGCGCGCTGGAGGACTTTGACAAACTCACGCTTGACCTCGGCGGCGCCATGGTGGCTCGCCGCATCACGGCGAAACACGCACCCCGCGTGGCCAAGTTTCGCCTGTCCGCCGGCAAACTGCGGCTGACCTTTGCCGACACCATCGTGGAGAACCAAGAGTTTGAGCTGCACATTCGCTATGGCGGCTCGCCGCGGCCACTGCGCACTCCGTGGGGTGAAATCGGCTGGGAGGAAACAGATTCCGGCTCCCTGGTGGCCAGCCAACCCAACGGTGCACCCAGCTGGTTCCCCTGCGATGACACCCCGTCGGAAAAGGCCACCTACGATATTCGCATCACCGCTGACGATCCTTTCGTGGTGATTTCCAACGGCAAGCTGGTCTCCCGCCGCAGCGCAGGCGGTTCCATGACGCGCTGGCACTACCGCGTCAAGCACCCTATGGCCACGTACCTCGCCACGGTGCAGATCGGCGAATACTCAGAGATTGACCTGGGCCGAGACGTCCGCGCTTGGGCGCCGGCTCGCCTGAAGCAGGTAGTCCTCGAAGAGTTCGCCCAACAGCAGGAAATGCTGGACTTCTATTCCTCGCTCTTCGGCCACTACCCTTTCCCCGACTACCAAGTGGTCATCACCGATGATGAGCTGGAGATCCCGCTGGAGGCCCAAGGCCTGTCCATTTTCGGATCCAACCACGTCAAGGGCGACCACCTCTTTGAGCGACTCATCGCCCACGAGCTGTCCCACCAGTGGTTCGGCAACTCCGTGGGCCTTAGTGAGTGGAAGGATATCTGGCTCAACGAAGGTTTTGCCTGCTACTGCGAGTGGCTGTGGTTCGAGCACGCGCATGGCCGTCCGGTGCATGAATCGGCGCGTTCGCACTATCAAGTGCTCGCACGCAAGAAGCAGGACATCGTGCTCGGTGATCCGGGCACGCGCGACATGTTCGATGACCGCGTCTACAAGCGCGGCGCGCTGACTGTTCACGCACTTCGCCGCCTCGTGGGCGATGAGGTCTTCTTCCGCACGGTCCGGGATTACCTCACCGCATCCCAGCACTCCGTGGTCACCCCGGAGGATCTCATCAGCCGTGTGAAGAAGGAAGCGGCAGATCCTGCTGCGGTCGATGCTTTGTTGGACGAGTGGCTCAACCACACCGCGCTGCCCAAGTTCCCGGTCTAGACTTGTTCACCATGCGCAGGATGCTTGTTACCGGCGGTGCCGGCTTTATTGGTGCAAACTTCGTGAGGCTCGTAGCCCAGCAACGGCCCGACGTAGACATCACCGTCTTGGACAAGCTCACCTACGCGGGCAACCGCGCCAACCTTGACGGCGTGGACGCCACCCTGGTGGTGGGGGACGTGGCGGATGAGGGGGTCGTCGACAAGCTCGTGGCCCAGACGGATGCCGTGGTGCACTTCGCCGCGGAATCCCACAATGATAATTCGCTGCGGGCTCCTTCGCCCTTCCTCCACACCAACGTCATGGGAACCTTCGTGCTGTTGGAGGCCTGCCGCCGCCACGATGTGCGCTTCCATCACGTTTCCACCGATGAGGTTTTTGGTGACTTGGAGATTGGCGCCGATACCTACTTCACGGAGGAGACTCCCTATAACCCCTCTTCGCCCTATTCGGCCACGAAGGCCGGTTCGGATCACCTGGTGCGCGCGTGGGTGCGCAGTTTTGGGCTGCGGGCAACCATTTCGAATTGCTCCAATAATTACGGACCTTACCAGCACATTGAGAAGTTCATTCCGCGGCAAATCACCAACCTGCTTCTGGGCCAGCCCGCCAAGCTTTATGGCACGGGCGAGCAGGTGCGGGATTGGATTCACGTGGATGATCACAACGAGGCGGTGCTTGCCATCCTGGACCGCGGGCGCATCGGTGAGACCTATAACATCGGTGCCGACCAGGAGGATACGAATAACCGCCAGGTCATCGAGATGATCTGTGAGCTGATGGGTGCTACTGACGACGGCCGCGCGAACTACATCCACGTGGCGGACCGCCCGGGCCATGATCAGCGCTACGCCATGGATGCCAGCAAACTGCGCCGCGAGCTGGGCTGGAGCCCGCGCTACACGGATCTGCGCGAGGGCTTGGCTGCCACCATTGAGTGGTACCGCGCCCACGAGGACTGGTGGCGCCCAGGCAAGGAAGAAGTCGAAGCCAACTACGCGAAGCAAGGACAGTAAATTTCCATGAAGGTGCAGTCAACGGCCATTGAGGGCCTGCTCATTGTGGAGCTCGACGTCCACGGGGATAACCGCGGCTGGTTCAAGGAGAACTGGCAGCGTGAGAAGATGGTGGCGGCAGGTTTGCCGGACTTCCAACCGGTGCAGAATAATGTCTCCTTCAATGCGGAGAAGGGGGTTACGCGCGGGCTGCACGCGGAGCCCTGGGACAAGCTCGTCTCCGTGGCTTCCGGCCGGGCCTTCGGTGCGTGGTGCGATCTGCGCGAGGGCTCTGCCACCTTCGGGCAGCTGGTGACCCACGAGCTGCGCGAAGACGTGGCGGTCTTCGTGCCGCGCGGCGTGGCCAACGGTTTCCAGGCGCTGGAGGCCTGCGCCTACTCCTACCTGGTCAATGACCACTGGTCCCCGGATGCGGACTACACCTGCGTCAACCTCAACATGGTGGACTGGCCGCTGGAGCCGACGGAGATCTCCGACAAAGACAAGGCACACCCCGCGCTTGCCGACGTCTCCCCCATGCCCCCGCGCCGCATCCTGGTCACCGGCGCCAACGGGCAGCTGGGCCGCGCTTTAAAGAAATTCCTGCCCACCGCTGGTCTGGGCGCGGTGGAGTTCTGTGGGCACGAGGATTTCGATATCACCAACCCGCCTGCCCGCCCGTGGAAGCAGTATTCCGCCATCATCAACTGCGCGGCTTATAACGATGTCAACGGTGCGGAGGACGATCGCGCCGCGGCCTGGACGGTCAACGCTTCCGCCCCGGCGAAGCTCGCGCGCATTGCGGCGGAGAATAACCTGACCTTGGTGCACGTCTCCAGTGATTACATCTTCGATGGCTCTAACGAGGTCCACTCCGAGGATGAAATGCCTTCCCCGCTGTCGGCCTATGGGGCATCGAAAGCCGCGGGCGATACCGCCGCGCAAACCGCGCCGCGCCACTATGTCATCCGTACCTCCTGGGTCTTCGGCGATGGAGCCAACTTCATGGCCACGATGCGCTCGCTGGCGGCTAAGGGGTTCAAGCCCTCCGTCATCCATGATCAGCGCGGGCGCCCCACTTTCGCCGAGGACCTGGCCGAGGGCATCATCCACTTGCTCAAGACCGAAGCCGAGTACGGCGTGTACAACATCTCCAATTCCGGTGATGCGGTGGGACGCGATGAAATCGCCATGGCCGTCTTCACCGGCGTGGGCCAAGATCCCGCCAGTGTCACGCCGGTCAGCACCGAGCAGTACCGCGAGATCGCCGGGCCCGAAGCTCCCCGCCCGCAGGAGTCCACCTTCGACCTGTCCAAGATTGAAGCCACCGGCTTTAAGCCGATGAATTGGCGGGCCGCTTTGGCGCTTTACCTGGGCTTTTACCCGGCATAACACTTAACATAACACTTAGCTTCCCAGGTGTTATGTTGAGTGGGAAGTTGAGTGTTATGTTCGCCAGCCCGCGCCGCCGCAGCCCGGCGCGGGACCCCTCCGTTAAGCTTGAAGCCCATGAAGGGCATCATTCTCGCAGGCGGTTCTGGGACCCGCCTCTACCCCATCACCAAGGGCATCTCGAAGCAGCTCATGCCCATCTATGACAAGCCGATGGTCTACTACCCTCTGACCACCCTGATCCAGGCCGGCATACGCGAGATCCTCATCATCACCACCCCAGAAGACCAGGCCGCCTTCCAACGCCTGCTTGGCGACGGCTCCCAACTAGGCCTCATGCTGCACTACGCGGTCCAACCCCGGCCCGAAGGTTTGGCCCAGGCCTTCCTCATTGCGGAGGACTTCATCGCCGAGGATGACGTGGCCCTCGTTTTGGGTGACAACATCTTTGACGGCCACGGCTTCTCCACGGCGCTGAATGAGTGCAGCCACCCGGGCGGCGGCATCATCTTTGCCTACGAGGTCTCCGATCCGCAGCGCTATGGTGTTGTCGAGTTTGATGAGTCTGGCCAAGCCCTGTCCATCGAGGAAAAGCCCGCCGCGCCCAAATCCAACCACGCCGTGGTGGGCTTGTATTTCTATGACAATTCCGTGGTGGAGATTGCCAAGTCCATTACGCCCAGCGCACGCGGGGAGTTAGAAATCACCACCGTCAACGAGGAATACCTGCGCCGCGGGCAGCTGCGCGTCAAACGCTTGCAGCGCGGTGATGTCTGGCTGGACACCGGCACGGTGGACTCCATGAGTGAGGCCTCGGCCTACGTGGAGGTGATGCAAAAACGCACCGGCACCGTCATCGGCTCACCGGAGGTTGCCGCCTTCGAGGAGGGCTTCATCGATGCCGCCGCACTCACCGAGCTGGCCGAGCCCCTCCTGAAGTCCGGCTATGGCCGCTATCTCCTGGCCGCTGCCCAAGAGAGCTGAGACCGAGGTGCATTTCGATCAAATAAGGACCGAAAATCGCCCACGGGATCTGGGACCTAATTTGATCGATCCGTACTTGCCAAAGCGTCCCCACGCAGCATCAGAGGCCACCATCACCCAAACGGGCCTAGACGCGTTAAGGTAATCGCATGCCTACTTCATCCTCCCGCCCCACCAGCAATCCCAAGAAATCAGCGCTATCCACCATCAGCCCCGTGGCGTGGGGCCTGTTGGTGCTCGTTGTAGTTCTGGCTATCATCATCGGCTTCCTGCTGGCAGAGCGCAATTCTTCCGGCGATGCCGGGACTCAAGCGGCGCAGGAGACTTCGACGAGCGCGGCGCCCACCGAAGATTTGGCGAAGGATGCTGACAAGGCCACGCCCGGCACGAAATTCTCCGACGGGAAGGGGGACCCGATGGTATTCGGCCCCGGCGGTGACACCAAGAGCGGCGATATCACGGTGGTTCACCGCAAGAAGGAGGATGATCCTTTCGCCGTGGGCGCAGTGGATGCCCCCGTGGTGATTTCGGAGTTCTCTGATTTCGAGTGCCCGTTCTGCTCCCGCCACGCCAACGTCACTGAGCCAGACCTCCTCAAGAAGTACGTGGAGAAGGGCCTGGTGCGCATCGAGTGGAATGACTTCCCCGTTAACGGTCCTGCCGCCGTCGATGCTGCCAAGGCCGGGCGCGCGGCGGCGGCACAGGGCAAGTTCCAGGAGTTCAAGCACGAGCTCTACACCGCTAGCAAGGACATCAATGGCCACCCAGAATTCGGCATCGAGGACTTCATGAAGTTCGCCGAGAAGGCCGGCGTTGCGGACTTGGATAAGTTCCGCCAGCAGGCCACGGATGATACCTACACCGAGGTCATCGAGAAGGCCACCAGCTACGCCTCCCAGATTGGTATTACGGGCACCCCGGCCTTCGTGGTGGGGGATCAGTTCATTGGTGGCGCGCAGCCACCGGAAGTCTTTGAGCAGACCATCCGGGAACAGCTAGGCAAGGCGGCCAATGGATAAGCCGCCGCTCATCGTGTGGATCTTCATCGCGCTCGTCGTTCTGACCGCGTTCTTAGGCGGCTATGCAGTGGGGGTGAGCGTATGAGTATCGGAGTTTTTGGCGCCGTCATCGCCGGCGTGTTGACTTTGATCAGCCCCTGCTCAGCGCTGTTGGTGCCAGCCTTCTTTGCCTATGCCTTTGAGTCGCAGCGCCAGCTGCTGCTGAAAACCCTGGTCTTTTTCTTAGGCCTGTGCACCACGCTCGTTCCCATCGGCATGGGTCTGGCTGCAATCCTCGCACAATACCGCGGCCAGGTCATCACGGTGGCGGGCTGGATCATCATCGCGCTGGGGATCTTTACCGCCTTGGGCGGCGGTTTCCGCATCCCCGGTATGGATGCCCTGTCCGGTAAAGCACGGGGCAAGGTGTTTCTGCTCGGCGCGGTGTATGGCTTCGCGGGCTTTTGCGCGGGCCCACTCTTAGGTGCTGTGCTCACCACTGCAGCCGCATCAGGCAGCGCACTCTACGGCGGGATCATCATGGTGGCGTATGCCGCGGGCATGGCCGCACCGCTCTTTGTTCTGGCGGCGCTGTGGGAGCGCCTCAATGTGGGCTCGTGGTCCTGGCTGCGCGGGCGCGAGGTGGTCCTCGGCCCCGTGCGCACGAACACCTTGTCCATTGTGTCGGGCGCGTTCTTCGTGCTCATCGGCGCGCTATTCATTGCCAGCTATGGCACCGCGACCTTGCCCGCGGTCTTGAGTACGGATGCGCAGTTCGCGGTGCAAGAAAAAGCCCGCGCTGTGAGCGCGGGCGTCGCTGACGCGTGGGTATGGTTCGGGCTCTCACTTGCCGCCACGGTGGTGGCAGGCATCAAGGCTGCCCGCACCCCGGCCTAGTAGCCGCGTGCGATGTATTCGTCGATACGCGCAGCCTCAGCACCAATGGTGGTCTCGTCGCCGTGCCCCGGCAGGACGCGGGTCTCCGGCGGAAGGTTCAGCACTCGGTTGCGCAGGGACTCGATGATGACGTCGAAGTCGGAGTACTTGCGGCCGGTGGCACCGGGCCCGCCATTGAAAAGGGTATCTCCCGACAGAAGCGTGGCTTCGTCCGCGATGTAGAGCACCACGCACCCTGGCGAGTGACCAGGCGTGTGGAAGACCACGAAGTCACTATCGCCCACGGTGAATAGCTGGTTATCCTCCAGCGGAACGAAGGTCGCACCCTCGTGCGTTTCCTCCCACAGCGGGCGGTCATCCGGGTGGAGGTACACGGACACGCCGAAGTGCTCAGCCACCTGGGGCGCGAGCTCGCAGTGGTCGTTGTGCGCGTGGGTGAGGATAACGCCCTTAACGGTGCGCTTTCCTACCTCGTCGATGACGCGCTCGGCGTCGTGGGAAGGATCGACGATGTAGCACTCGGCGTCGCTTGACGCGCCGCCTGCGGCCAGGATGTAGACGTTATTGTCCACGTCCCACTCACCGCCATCCAGGCGGAACTTTCCTGAGGTTACAAACTGTTCGATAATCATTTACAGCTCCACTACGGATCGAAGTACCTTGCCAGCCTTCATGGTAGCGAAGGCCTCCTCCACGTCGTCGAGGCCAATGCGCTCGGACACGAAGTCCTGCAGCGGGAAGCGGCCCTGCAGGGAGAGGTCAACGTACATGGGGAAGTCGCGCTCCGGCAGGCAGTCGCCATACCAGGAGGACTTGAGGGAACCGCCGCGGCCGAAGAAGTCGATGGCTGGGACGTCGAAGCGGCTGGTGAGGTTCGGGACGCCCACCATGACCATGCGGCCGGCCAGGTCGCGGGAGTAGAAGGCCTGGCGGGTGGTGGCTGGGATGCCCACGGCATCGATAGCCACGTCGGTACCGAAACCATCGGTGAGCTCACGGACTGCCTCGATGACCTCGTCCTCGGACTTGTCCTTCGCCGCGATGGTGTGGGTCGCACCGAACTTCTTGGCCAGCTCCAGCTTGTCTGGATCCAGGTCCACGGCGATGACCTTGGAGGCACCCGCCAGCACTGCGCCGGCAATGGCCGCCATGCCCACACCACCGCAGCCAAAGACCGCGACGGACTCGCCGCGCTTGACGTCACCGGTGTTGACCGCAGCACCCAAGCCTGCCATCACGCCACAGCCCAACAGGCCCGCGGCGGCCGGGTCTGCCTCCGGATTGACCTTGGTGCACTGGCCTTCATGAACCAGGGTCTTCTCCGCGAAGGAGCCGATGCCGAGCGCCGGGGTGAGCTCAGTGCCGGCATCCTTATCCCCGTCCGCGAGCGTCATCTTCGCGGAGGCATTGTGGGTGTTGAAGCAGTACTTCGGCTCACCTTTCTTACAAGCGCGGCACTCGCCGCACACTGCACGCCAGTTCAGGACCACGAAGTCACCGACCTCGACGTGGGTAACAGCATCGCCCACGCGCTCCACGACGCCCGCCGCCTCGTGCCCAAGCAAGAACGGGAAGGCATCCTCGATATCGCCATCGCGGTAAGCCAGGTCGGTGTGGCACACGCCGCAGGCCTGAATCTTGACCACGACGTCGTGCTCGCCCGGAGCGGGTACAACAATGTTCACGGTCTCGACGGGCTCGCCCTTCGCGCGCGCAATCACGCCGCGGACAACCTCCGAGCCTTGCTGGGAGTTATTTTCATTTAGGTTTTCATTAACAGTCATGTCCGCGAGGGTACGCGAAAGGCCCGGGCAACGTTGCCCAGGCCTTAAAGTCATAAGAACGCGTTTCTAGAAGCTTGCGAGGTGGTTGGCCACAAACTCGTGACCGCGAGCATTAATATGCAGCGGTAGGTTGCCCGGGCCGGCAGAGAAGTCCACCAGACCCGCCCACAGCCGCTTATCGGCATCGGCACACATACCGCGATCCCAGGTCATCGGCTTCATATCCACAAATTCGGTGCCGGTCGCGTGCGCTAGGTCCACCTGCATCCACTGCGTGACGTTTTCATAACGCTGCACCATCGGCAGGGCCGTAGCATCGGCTGGCTTCGGGCCAAAGTGGAGGAGGCAGTAGCGGTCACCGGAGCCGATGGTCGGATAACCCACGATCTGAATGCGGGCATTGGGGGCCGCTGCACGAATCTTGTTGATAATCGGCGCATTTGCGCCAACAAAGCGGGCGCGCATGTCGGCGTCGGAAAGCTGGGCATTGTTATACGTGTCGTTAAAGCCGCCCGCATAGAGTACGCGCTGGGTGTCCGGGCTGAGCGCACCGCGGCGGATGGCATCATCAACCTGCGCGTTCATCTGCGGACCCTGGGACATCGAGACCGCACCGGAGCAGGAGAAATCCGCCACCGGCATGCCCAGCTTGGACGCGACGCGCTTGGCGTAGTTATTGCCAGAGGGGCAGTCGAGGCTCGGATTGCGGTTCGAGGAGCCGAGGCGCGAGGAGAGGTAAACATCCAGCTGCGGATCCGCCAAAACGGAATCGCCAAAGGCGACGAGGTTTCGCTCGCCGGCGGCGGCCTGCGGAGCCTGGGACAGGCCTACTGCCACGAGGAGGGAGGCGCAGAGGGCAGTGATGCGCTGAGTAAACTTCACGTGACTGATGTCCTTTCAAGAAAAGGGTATGTTCTTAACCGAAACCATATTAAACTAAGCTAGCAGTTAATCTTGTGTAACAATAGCAACAACTGTAACAATTTGTCGTTTTAAAAACAGGCGCGTTAGCCGCCTCCCCCGTAACCTTCTACCTCTTCCCTACGATGAGAACTCTATGAAGCTTTCTGATCTCACCTTCCATGCCGCCGCTCTCGCGCGTTTTGTCCCCGCCCTCTTTCGCGCCGGCCTTATTAGCCCCGCTGGCGGCCCACGGGCAGTACTCTCCACCGCGCCGGTTCTCGCCCGCTACCGCTTCACCACCGCCCGCGAGGTGGAGCAGGCATACCTGACCTGCCCAGAACGCCTAGCGCTTATCGACGACGACGGGGCCCTCACCTACCGCCAGCTGCGCGAACAATCCCAGACCTTCGCGCGCTGGTTGCTCTCCCTGGGCCTCGACGAGATCCGTCTCGGCGTCATGGCTCGCAATGGGCGGGGCATTATCACCCCGCTGGCCGCCAAAGGTTATGCCGGAGCGCACATCTTCCTACTCAACGTTGGCTCCTCCCCTGAGCAGCTCGCCGGATGCATTGAGGAAAACCGCATCAACGTGCTCGTTATCGACGATGAATTCGTTGACCGCCTTGCCCCCGCAGACAGCGCTAGCCCCAGCCCCGTTGCTGGACTGCAGGTCGTGATTGGTCATGATTCCGGCGAGGAGATCCCGGCTGAGCTGGCCGAGGCCCCGACGCTGCACCAAATCGTGGTGAACCCGCGGGACGTCGAGAAGCAGAAGCTTCCCACCTGGCCCAAGCACGGACATATCGTGCTCATGTCCTCCGGAACCACCGGCATCCCCAAGGGAATCATGCGCCCAGAGCCCACGCTGCCCGTGGTGGTTGCCTCCATCGTGGATGCGGTGCCGTGGCGTGGGGACCAGAAGGTGCAAATGACCGCCTCCATCTTCCACACGTGGGGCTGGGCCTGCCTCAACATCGCGCTGGGCCTGCGCAACACCATTGTCACCCGCCGCGTCTTTGACCCGGCGGCCGCGCTCGATGACATCCAGCGCTACCAACTTGATGGCCTGCTCTCCTCCCCCGTTTTCTTCCGCCAGATGGTGCAGGCCGACCCAGATTCGGCCTATGACACCTCAAGCCTGAAGTTCATTGCTTCTGCAGGACATGCGCTGACCCCGGAGATTGTCAAAGAAACCCACGAGCGCTTCGGCCCGATTCTCTGCAACGTCTATGGTTCCACGGAGCTGGCGCTGGCATCGACGGCCACCATGGAAGAGGTGGCTAAGGACCCAACCATCGGCGGCAAGATTGCCTCTGGCACGAAGCTGCGCATCCTCGATGAGGATGGCAAAGAAGTCCCGCGCGGCGAGGTCGGCGAAATCTATCTGACCAACTCCACCGCGCTCATTGGCTATACCAACCCGAAGATTCCGCTCAACAAGGTTGATGGCCTCATCTCCATCGGTGACTTGGGCTATATCGACCCCGAGGGCTACCTGCACGTGGTGGGCCGCGCCGATGACATGATCATCGTCGGCGGCGAGAACGTGCACCCGCAGTCGGTGACGGAGGTGCTTGAAACCATGCCGGGCATCGCGGAAGTGCATGCCGGCGGCGTGGAGGATGAAACCACCTTCCAGCGCATCGCCGTGTGGGCCGTGACCACGCGCGATGCCTTGGGCAACACCGTGACTGCCGACGCCATCCGCACCTGGGTCCGCGAGAACCTCGCCGACCACTCCGTGCCGCGCGACGTCCACTTCCTGGACAAGCTGCCGCGCAACGCCACGGGCAAGGTGGTGCCGCGCCTGCTGAGCAATACCGACTAGCCGGCGTCTTCACTCCAGATTTCCCGGCTGAAATAGGGCCCTCCGAGCCACAACTGCCCGAGTTGCCAAAACCTTCGCTCCTCACCGCAGGGAGCAACGTTGTTTTTGGCAACTCGGGCAGTGTCAGATGCGAGTTTTTGGTACCGGTGTTCTGGGGACTCGGTACTGCCGTGTTCCGGGTAGTTGGTACCGGGCCGAGGGGTGCGTCGGCCCGGACGGGCTACAATTTCAGGGTGGAATCACAGCTAGTCGCCTACATCGATGAGTCCTCCGCCCTTAGACCCCCAGACCGGCAGGAGTACATGGTGTGTGCAACCATCATCGACACTCAAGACTTGGAAAAAATACGCGAGGAGCTGCGTCCACTACGACTTCCTGGCCAGGTCAAACTTCACTGGACCGACGAACGTAATAGCCGACGCCGAAAAATCGTGGACACCCTTTCTGAGATCGACTCCATGCAAGCGATCATCACCCACCAGAGTGAAGTGAGCAAGAAAACGGAGAGGCACCGCAGGAAATGCTTGGAGCAGATGTACTTCGAGCTCTCCGAGATGCACGTCCACAACGTCACTTTGGAAAGCCGGCAAGAAGCACAAAACAGGCGAGACGTCGCCCATATAGTTGCCCTGCAGGGCCAGGGACAAAGTGCTGGCATCCGACTGCGACACGTACGCGGTGGCGATGATCCCCTGCTCTGGATTCCAGATGCCGTTCTGGGAGCACTGAACTCCGTCCATCTAGGGGAAGAGCAGTACTGGGAGAAGCTGCACGAGAAAGTGGTCCTCAACCGTCCCACCCCGGATTCCCTCTAGAGGCAGGCGAAGACCCTGAGTCCAGTCGTCCGGCTGGGGTCCCAGGGTCTTCTTCCGATCCTGTCGTAACAGGTGGCAATAACTCTAGGGTAGCACCATTTGGCATCATTTGGCACCGATAGGCCCCGTCCGTTTCCTTAGCTGGATCGGCGGCCTCATCCTGGTTTCCTGACCAAATCCACATCGACCAAGCCGAACGCAGCGGGCTAAATATCACTCTGCTCAATACCCCTAGACGTTGACACCGACATGCCCCGCCGAGATACAGCAGGTCATAGGACAAAGACCTCTTACTCCGGCCATCACTGAATCGATCATCAAACCACCCGGCGGGAGCTGACGGAAAATCTCTGAAATCAAACCCTCATCAGAGATGACTTTCTTTGCACGGGATACTTCCCGTCGTGAACACCCCAATGCGTGTGTGATCTGCGCCTAGCTAGCACCATCAAGGCACATCGCAATGATCTGCTTGAAGTTGGCCACAAGGACCAGCTCCTTCCAAGTAGAAGTTGACGCAACACCAGCGGATTGTGGTGTCGCCAACATCAACTATGAAAGAAAACCCCTTGCAGTACCGGATACACGGAACACCGGTACCAACTACGCGGACTCGCGGTACCAACTACCCCAAATCGACAGGCAGTTTTTATGTCTGGGCTGAGCAGAATCAGGTTAGCTGCTGCGCTTGTTGCCCTAGGGTCCGTTTCAGTTGCAGTACCGTCTGCTTCGGCAGCCACTGTCACAGCTCAATGCCAGGTCATCAAAATTGGACTAGGGGGAGATATAGTCGGTCACGTATATGGCCATGCGTCAACATTGAATGACGCCAAGAAGGATGCCAATAAATACGTTCCCAGCGGGCCTTACAAGCGCCATTGCAGAGGGGTCGGCCAACATCCTTCTGGATACTTTCCGGGAGGGAAAGGAGGATTTAGAGGGGGCAGCTTTTAATCACATCATCGGCGACGACAAGAAAACTTATCGCGGAAGATTCTGCATCAACGATTTTTCGCAATTTCCCTAGCCAATCCTTTCCTTATTTATTACCCGGCGCTCCGCGTAAGTGGAGCGCCTCACTCTATTTATCTGTAGAAACCGGCGAAGAAATAAGCTCCCTTACTCCAACACTACTAGGGAAAACATCAGCCTTTGCATATTCCTCATCCATTAGAAAAAATGACGCTAAAGGCACCTCAGCCTTTGTAAAAAGCTCTTGTTCAGCAGAAACGATTGCTTCGCAAAGGTATAACCGTAAACTGGCTCTTCCGGTTTTGGAGTGCGTAG
>NZ_KV796743.1:0-12794 GCF_001809235.1 Corynebacterium sp. HMSC072A04
GCGAGCATTCTCAGCACGAAGATCAGCCTCACTCATCCCATCTGAAGCTCCTCGACGCTCACGCTCGAGTTTGACCCAGCGGCCTAAAAGCCCGGCGGAAACACCAATCTCTTTAGCCACATGGGCAATCGGGCGCTCTGACTCGATTACCAGGTTCGCGGCCTCACGCCGGTACTCAGGCGTGTACTTCTTGCGCTGTTGACTCACAATGAACATCCTCTCTTACGGACACAAGATCCGTACAAATAGGGTGTCCACTAAACGAGGGTAACCTCACTACATCACTTCGGTTTATATGTGGTGAGAGCATTACAACGATCTTAGAAGTAGGAATTCTGTCTAGGACGTCATAGTGACCAGTGCGCCGAGGAGGGCTATAGCGCCTGCCTTGTCCAGAGGGTTGTTGCCGTTGCCGCATTTGGGGGATTGCACGCACGACGGGCAGCCGGACTCGCAGGGGCAGGAGCGCACGGCCTCAAAGGTGGCCTTGATCCACTCGGGGAATCGGCGGAAACCTTCCTCGGCGAAGCCGGCGCCGCCGGGGTGGCCGTCGTAGACGAAGACCGTGGGCAAGCCCGTATCGGCGTGCTGCGCGGTGGACACGCCGCCGATGTCCCAGCGGTCGCAGGTGGCAATGAGCGGCAGCAACCCAATGGCGGCGTGCTCGGCCGCATGGAGGGTGCCCGGGGTGCGCCCGGCGGTGACTCCCATCGCTGCGAGTGCCAGCGGATCGATGGTGTAGGCCACCGCTCGGGTCACCAGGCGCTGCTCCGGCAGGTCAAGGGGGATATCCTCGCCCACGGAGCCATCGGGAAGCCGTACCTGGTAGCCGGTGACTTTGTCGGTCACCTCGACCTCCAGGCTGGCCACCCACAGGCCGGGGGCGTAGTTCACCAGGTCATCGGCTTCGCGCAGGATGCGGATGTCCGTCGTGGACTTCGGCTGCGTGGTGTAGTCCGGCGTCTTCGGTACGGCGAGTGCCACTCCCGGTTCGGCGGGAGCTGCGCCACCAGCGCCGCCGAGGTGAAGTTCCTCGATGACGAAGCTCTCACCACGGTGCAGGTACACCGCGCCGGGATGCACCTGGCTCACCGCGCGCGCGGAATCGATGGTGCCCAGCAGACGGCCATCGGAGGAATCCACAATCATGACCTCCTCGCCCGAGCCGCCGCGCAGCGAGACGGCCGTGTGCGCGGTCTCCGGGGTGAGCTCGCTGGAGCCAGCGGGCAGGGGAGCCGCGAACCAGCCCTGCGGGCGCCGGCGCAGCAAGCCTTGCTGGGCTAGGTCGTGGACCACGGATTCGGCGCGGAAGGCGGCCACGTCGGCGTCGCTTAGCGGCTTCTCCACCGCCGCGCAGTACACGTGCCCGGCCAGGATGTAGGGGTTGGCGGGGTTGAACACGCTAGCTTCCACCGGCCGGCCCAAGAGCGCTTCCGGGTGGTGGACTAGGTAGGTATCCATCGGTTCATCGCGGGCCACCAACACCACCAGCGAGCCCTGGCCACGGCGGCCCGCGCGCCCGGCCTGCTGCCAGAAGCTAGCAACCGTACCCGGGAACCCAGCAGTGACCACGGCATCCAGTCCGCCGACGTCGATGCCCAGCTCCAAAGCCGAGGTGGTGGCCACGCCGAGCAGGGAGCCATCATCCAGTGCCTGCTCCAGCGCGCGGCGGTCCTCGGCCAGATACCCCGCGCGGTAGGCGGCAATCCGGCGCGCGAAATCCGGCCGGCCCAGCCTCCCGGAGAGCTCCTCTGCTGCCCGCAGCGCTGTGGTCTCCGCCGCGCGCCGTGAGCGCACAAAGGTCAACGTCCGAGCACCTTGCGCCACCAGCGCGGCCATCATCCAGGCCGCTTCCGTCGTGGCGGCGCGGCGCACAGGAGCGCCGTTTTGTCCCTCGATACCCTCCATGAAGCCCGGCTCCCACAGCGCGACCGTCCGCGCACCCGTCGGCGCGCCATCCTCGGTTACAGGGAGAAACTCGCGCCCCGTCAGCCGCGCGGCATGCCGGGCGGGATCCCGCATGGTCGCCGAAGCCGCAATAACCACCGGCCGCGAACCGTAGTGTGCGCACAGCCGCAGCAAACGCCGCACCACGAGTGCCACGTTCGCCCCGAAAACCCCGCGGTAGGCATGCGCCTCATCAATCACGATGAACTTCAAGTGCCGCAGCACCCGCGCCCACCGCTGGTGCGCGCCCAGCAGAGAAGAATGAATCATGTCCGGGTTGGAAAAGATGAACCGCGCCTGATCGCGGATGCCGGCGCGCGCTTCGGTGGGGGTATCGCCGTCGTAGGGGGCGGGGTGGACGTCGTGAAGCGCAGCGATGCTCTGCGTGAGCTCGAGCACCGTGCGCAGCTGGTCCGAACCCAGCGCCTTCGTCGGCGTGATGTAGAGCGCGCACGCGGTCGGGTCCTCCGCCAGGCGGGACAGGATGGGCAGACGATAACCCAGGGACTTTCCGGAACTCGTGCCGGTGGAGACCACCACATCGCGCCCCTCCCACGCGGCCTGTGCCACGGCGACCTGGTGGGCATAGAGCTTGGCGACGCCTTGCTCCTCCAACGCCGACCGCAACTCCGGCAGCACCCACTCTGGCCACTCGGCATAGCTCGCTGGCTGGGCGGGCAGGGTAGTGGAGTGTGTTAGCTCGGACTCGGGGAAACGCTCAACGAGGTGCTCGACGAGCTCCTCACCCAGAGGGTTCTCACTCACGCTTGCCTCCACTAATCTGCTGCAGGTGTCCAAACGTGGCACACTAGTGCACTAGTTTGCATTAATTTATTTCCGCAAAGGACAACTCATCATGGCATACGGTACCGTCAAGTTCTTCAACGCCGAAAAAGGCTACGGCTTCATTGAGCAGGAGGACGGCTCCGGCGACATCTTCGTGCACTACACCGAAATCCAAGGAACCGGCTTCCGTACCCTCGAAGACAACCAGCGCGTCTCCTTTGAGATTGGGGAAGACGCTAAAGGCCAGCAGGCAACCAACGTCGAGGTGGTCTAGGGGGACTCGGCGTAGCCGCGCCGGGTATCCCACCACTCCAGCAGCTTATTCTGTCCCTTCTGCAGGCCGTAGCCGATGATGACGGCGGCGATGATGGAAATGAGCATGGCTATTGCCGGCGAGCCGGAGAAGGCCACGCCGCCGAGATAACCAATGGCTAGAGCCTGTGCCACCCACAGCAGGACGCCGATGGTGTCGAAGAAGAAAAACAGTACCCACGGGTAGCGCATGGAACCCAGCAGAATCGTCATGAAGAGCCGGGCCGAGGGGATGAAACGCGCAATGATGATGGCTGCGCCGCCACTGCGTCGAATGTTGCGCTTGACCCACGTCAAGGCGTCATAAGCCTTCGTGCCCTTTTGGGCTCTATTAATAAGGGCGATGAGCCGCGTTCCCAGGAGGAAGCACAAGTTATCTCCCAAAATGGCGGCAACCATGGCGACGAAAAACATGGTGGGGAGGTGGGGGAATCCTTGGGAACCAGACCAGGCGCCCACCATGTTGAGGGGAACCTCTGAAGGCAAAACGGGGAAGAAGCAGTCGAGGAAAATCAGCGAGCCCACCAGCGGATAAATCCACTGTGTGGCCATGATGACCTCGAACCATGCAGTAATAGACGCAATCACGCTGTCTCCCGGTTGTGTGCTGTGAGGCGAATCCTCGGACGGCCAGTATAGACCCCCTGTTGTGTGGACGTGTATTGGCCTAAATAACTAGAGTGAACCTCTATCTGTGTACTCTAGGGGCAATTGCCCAGCAGAGGACTAGCCATCGGAAGGGATGAAGTCGAAGTGGCAGAAGCTACCGGCCCGGGGAAGACCCTGGTCATCGTCGAGTCAGCAACCAAGGCGAAGAAGATTCAGCCTTACCTCGGCGATAAGTACATTGTTGAGGCCTCCGTCGGCCACATCCGGGACCTTCCCCGCGGCGCTGCCGACGTCCCCGCCAAATATAAGAAGGAATCCTGGGCGCGCCTCGGTGTGAACCCGGAGGATAACTTCACCCCGCTCTACGTCATCAGCCAGGACAAGAAGAAGAAGGTCGCGGACCTCAAGGCCAAGCTGAAGCAGTGCGATCAGCTCTACCTCGCAACAGACCCCGACCGCGAGGGCGAGGCCATTGCCTGGCACCTGCTGGAAGTGCTCAAGCCCAAGGTGCCGGTGCGCCGCATGGTCTTCAACGAGATCACCAAGTCCGCCATCCTGGAGGCCGCGGAAAACACCCGTGAGCTCGATGAAAACCTCATCGACGCCCAGGAAACCCGCCGCATTCTCGACCGCCTCTACGGCTACGAGGTCTCCCCGGTGCTGTGGAAGAAGGTTATGCCGCGCCTGTCGGCTGGCCGCGTGCAGTCCGTGGCCACCCGCGTCATCGTCGAGCGCGAGCGCGAGCGCATGGCGTTCATCCCCGCCGAGTACTGGGATCTCACGGCAACGCTGACGTCCACGCCGGATTTCGACGCACGCCTGAGCGCCCTCGACGGCAAACGCGTGGCCGCGGGCCGCGACTTCAACGATAGGGGTCAGCTGAAGAGCGACGAGGTGGTCGTCGTCAAGCAGGCCCAGGCGGAGCAGCTGGCCAGCGCGCTGGAAGGCTCCACCATGACGGTGGCTAGCGTCGAGCACAAGCCCTATTCGCGCAAGCCTTCCGCGCCGTTTATGACGTCGACTCTGCAGCAGGAGGCCGGCCGGCGCCTGCACTACACCTCGGAGCGCACGATGCGCATTGCGCAGCGCCTCTACGAGAACGGCCACATTACCTATATGCGTACCGACTCGACCTCCCTGTCCAAGCAGGGCCTGGACGCGGCACGTGAGGCGGCGACGTCCATTTTCGGCGCCGAGTTTGTGGCCGACGGGCCGCGCACTTACGACCGTAAGGTGAAGAACTCCCAGGAGGCCCACGAGGCCATCCGCCCCGCGGGTGAGCGTTTTGCCACCCCGGGCCAGCTGGCCGGGCAGCTCGACGCCGAGGAGTACAAGCTCTACGAGCTGATTTGGAAGCGCACCGTGGCCTCCCAGATGGCCGATGCCAAGGGAACCTCGATGAAGGTGACCGCGGCCGTGAGCGCTGGTGGTCACGACGCCGACTTCTCCGCCACTGGCCGCACGATTACCTTCCCGGGCTTCCTCAAGGCCTACGAGGACGTGGCGGCGAAGGGGTCGAAGGAAGAGTCGCGCTTGCCGCACCTCAATGAGGGCGACACGCTGACAACGTCCGCGGTTACTGCCGACGGCCACTCCACCAACCCGCCGGCGCGCTACACCGAGGCCAGCCTGGTCAAGAAGATGGAAGACCTGGGCATTGGGCGCCCGTCGACGTACGCCTCCATCATTAAGACCATCCAGGACCGCGGTTACGTGCTCTCCCGTGGCAATGCGCTGGTGCCCTCGTGGGTTGCCTTCGCGGTGGTGGGCCTGCTGGAGAATAACTTCACCGAGCTGGTGGACTATGACTTCACCTCCTCCATGGAGGATGAGCTCGATGCCATTGCCGCCGGTTCGGAGAACGGCACGGATTGGCTGAATAACTTCTACTTTGGCAACACCGAGGCCGGCGAGCGCAAGGCCGCATCCATTGCCCGCCACGGCGGCCTGAAGTCCCTGGTGGACATCAACCTGGAGGCCATCGACGCCCGCCAGGTCAACTCGCTGCGTCTCTACACCGACGCGGAGGGCCGCGATGTCTTCGTGCGCGTGGGCCGCTATGGGCCGTATATCGAGCGCGCCGTGGGCACCAACGAGGATGGCACGGTGGAGTACCAGCGCGCCAACCTCTCGGAGACGGTCACCCCGGATGAGCTCAATGAAGCTTTGGCGGAGAAGCTCTTCGCCACCCCGCAGGGCGGGCGCGAGCTGGGCCAGAACCCGGAGAATGGCCGCACCATCGTGGCCAAGGAGGGCCGCTTCGGCCCGTACGTGACCGAGCAGGTGCGTGACGATGAGCGCGAGAAGGCCGAGGCCGAGGCCGAGGAGATCGTTAAGGAAGAGCGCGCTGCGGAGGACGCCCAGCGCGCGGCCGAGGGCAAGCGCGCCAAGAACTGGGAGACCAAGACCGCGGCGAAACAGAAGGAAAAGCGCATTGCTGAGTACGTTGAGGAGAAGCTGAAGCCGGGCACGGCCTCGCTCTTTGCCTCGATGGAGCCGTCCAGCGTCACGCTGGAGGAAGCACTCAAGTTGTTGAGCCTGCCGCGTGAGGTGGGCGTGGACCCCTCGGACGGCGAGGTCATCACCGCGCAGAACGGCCGCTATGGCCCGTACCTGAAGAAGGGCAAGGATTCGCGTTCCTTGGCCAAGGAGGAGCAGATCTTCTCCATCACCCTGGACGAGGCGCGCCGCATCTACGCGGAGCCGAAGCACCGTGGCCGTGCTGCCGCGCAGCCGCCGATTAAGCAGCTGGGCGATAACGATGTTTCCGGCAAGCCGATGACGGTTAAGGACGGCCGCTTTGGCCCGTACGTCACCGACGGCACCACGAATGCCTCGCTGCGCCGTGGTGACGATCCGGAGCAGCTTACCGACGCCCGCGCGAACGAGCTCCTCTCCGAGCGCCGCGCCAAGGACGCCGCGAACGGTGGGGCGAAGAAGTCGACGAAGAAGAGCACCAAGAAGTCGACCAAGAAATCGACGAAGAAGGCTACGAAGAAGTCGAGCAAGAAGGCCACGAAGAAGCCTTCGCCGGGCACGAAGAACGTGGTCAAGGCCGGATCGCGCAGGAAGTAGATAGGCCATGCTCACGCTGGAGAGTTTCGCGCGCGACATGCTGGACCGTACCCAGGAAGGCACCGAGGCTCTCCTGCGCGCGGTGGGCCCGGCCTTTGCTGGCCGCGATCACCTCACCCTCGGCGCGCTCGCCGCGGGGGAGACTGCCGTCTGGTCACGCCTGTTTAACTGGCGCGCGCTCGGCACGGCCACGACGGCCGTTGTACCCGTACTGTTGGCCCTGCGACCGGACTGCGCACCGGAGACCCGCGTGGGGCTCATCGCTGCTTCGCTTGGCCAAGCCGCCAAGCGCGGTGCACCAACGACGCTCGGTGTAACCTGCGTGAGCGTGCAATACGCTTCCTTCGCGTGGGCGCTGCGCGGCGCGCGCAACGATGCGCTGGGTTGGGGCCTGCGCGCCGGCGCGTGGGCTGCGGGCCTTGCGCTTTCGCGCACCCGAGGTGAGCGCCTCGCCACGGCTGTGGCCGGAATCCCGGCGGCAGCGCTCTCCGCGCTAGCCGGCGATGAGAAGCTCCGCGCAGACCAAGCCACGCAGGGGCTGAGCCACGGTGCTAACCTGCTTCTGGCTTCTGAGGCGCTGACGGTCCTGAACCCGGTTGAGCAGCGCCAGGATGCGGGCCTGCGTGGCCGGGGCCTGGATGCGGCGCAGTCGGCGGCACAGACGGTAGGCCTGGTGCTGCTGGTGGATGGGCTGGCGCGGAAGGGCCGCGGTTAGGCGCAGCACCTAATTCCGGGCGCATCGTCTTGCCATAGGACAAGCGGCGGTGCACCCACTCGAAGGGGCCGGGCTTGCCTGCGGCCTCGAGCGCGCAGGCTATGAGAAGCGTTGCCAGCCACACGCCGGCGGCCAACGCTGCCTGGCCCGCGGCGCTGAACTCGGGGCCAATGTTGAGGGTGAAGGGGTAGACCAGCGCCAGGAAGAACACGGACTGCAGCACGTAGCCGGTCATGGAGCGCTTACCGAGCGCGATGAGTGGCCACAGGAACCACGGGCGCGCACCACGGCGCTGCAGGGGTTCTAGGGCGAGTGTTGCCCCCGCCACGATGCCCGGCCCGGTGAGCATGCCGATGCAGCTATTCGCCGCGTTGAGGGGTTCTGCCAGCGCTGGGTCCAGCACCCCAATCGTGGACAAGCCCCAGGGCAGCCCGAGGAAGAGGATGATGGCTAGGGCCAAAAGGGTCCACGCCCACAGCTCGCGCCGATGGCCCCCGGCCAAGGTTCCGCGGCGCGCCCACACGAAACCTACGAGCATCACCGGAAGGACCAAGGCTCCCGTCAGCGGAACGGAAAAAGCTTGGGCGCAGACCATGATGGCTTGTTCACCCAGCAGCTCCCAGTAGGATTCGGCGGCGGTGAAGCCGCTGAGATCAAACTCCGACGTATCGACAAGCGCGGCCCCAACGCCCATTCCGATGCCCGCCACAACCAGTAGCGCACAGAACCCGTAGGCCACGCGCATCAGGAGCTTGTCGGTTAAAGTAAGCAGCAACGCAATGAGCATGCCCATCGCGCCGTAGAGCAGCATGATGTCGCCGGAAAAGAGGAAGAGGCAGTGGAGGGCACCGAATAAAGCCAGAAATCCATAGCGCTTAGCCAACACGGCCTGCGCGCGCCGCAGTGGGAAACCGCGTCGCCACAAGCTCATCGCGATAAGCCCCACGCCAAAGCCGAGAAGCGTGGAGAACATCGGCAGGCCGCGCACGTGGATGAACATGGCGGAAAAGACCACGTAGATTTTGTCCGCGAGCGTTTCCACGCCGCCGAAATAAGCATCGGGGCCATCGCCGTCGTTCATAATCCACGCGGTGCAGACGTTTGCCAGCGCAATGCCCAGCAGGGCCATGCCGCGGGCGACGTCGGGGACGAGGAGGCGAGGACTCGAATTCTGACGTGGCGGATGGGGCTGATGTGGCTGTTGGAGCATGGCCCCGAAGCTACCAGAATCACAAAGACTTATTTATCCGAGGGCACGCTCCGCCAGGGTCGGGCGAATAGGGCGTGCCAGCTGCGTCATGCGGCGGCGCCCGCGCAGCTCGATAGACTTCATCAGCGTCCAGCGTGCTTGCTCAGCCTCGTTAGCGCCGCGCAGGGTGGCGGAGTTGGTGAGCACCTGGCCGGGCGTGTCCTTGGCCAGCTCGGTGAGACGCGCGGCCTCGTTGACGGCATCACCAATGACGGTGTACTCGAAGCGATCTGCGCCACCAATGTGGCCGGCCACCACGTGGCCCGCGGCCACGCCGATGCCCGCCTGCAGCCGCAGCCCGCGCAATTCCTGGCGCAGCTCGCGGGCGGCCTGCAAGGCCATGGAATTAGCGTCGTAGACCGTCAGCGGGGCACCGAAGACAGCCAGGGCGGCGTCACCCTGGAACTTGTTGATGATGCCCTTGTTGCGGTGCACCACCTCAACGACGTGCTCGAAGAACTTGTTGAGCTCCTCCACGACCTCCTCCGGGGTGTGGTTGACGGCGAAGGTGGTGGAGCCGATGACGTCGATAAACAGCACAGCCACCTTGCGGTCTTCGCCGCCCAGCTCCGGGCGCTCCTCCAAGGCGCGCTGTGCCACCTCAGTGCCGACATAGCGGCCGAAGATATCGCGCACGCGCTGGCGCTCACGCAGGCCGCGCATCATCTCGTTGAAGCCGGCCTGGAGAACGCCGAGCTCGGAGCCGTCGTAGATGTCCACTTGGACGTCGTTCTCGCCGCGGCGCACGCGGTTGATGGCGTCCTGCAGCTCCAGGATCGGATCCACCACGCTCATCATGGCGAACATGGTGCCGATAAGCCCCGTGCCCAGCGCCGTGATGCTCAGTGCGATGATGGCGGGGATGATATCGGCGGTATCGGCGGTGAACATCCCCATCTTCTGGCCCAGGTGCACCAAGATGATGCCGATGAGCGGGATGCCGGAGGTCATGAGCCACGTGGAAAGCAGCCGGTACTTAATCGGCGGCTCCAGGGTGGAATCCTCGAAGCGGCGTGCCACGGCCTCCGCCGCCACGGGGCGCACGAGGCGCTCCGCCTGCAGGTAGGTCAAGAGCACGATGAGGCCGCCGGCCAAAGTCGCAGAAACGCCTACGACGATGGCCAGCCGCGCCGAGTGCTGGCCCGCAAGTATCACCGCCAAAAGGATGCCCACCAGCCAGACACCCGCGGCCACCCCGGCTTGGTAGAGCGGGATGCGCAGGACTAAGTTGCGCACCATGTTGGGGTCATGATCATCGGGGCTGCGCTGCCAGTCCAACACCGGCCGGAACAGCCGCAGGGTCACCGCGATGCCAATGATGACAGCGAAGGTCACGAATAACGTGCCATAGGTCCACAGATGGGGCGTGTGGGCGATGAAGTCGGAGATCTCCGGCATGGGCAGAAAGAAGACCACGAAGGTCATGATCGCAATGGCACCGATGATGTTGGAGCCAAGGACGAGCGCGGCGTACATCGGCCATTGAGTACCCCATAACCAGCGGGCGCCACGCATCAGTCTATTCATGATTACTCACTTTAGTTATCCCAGTAGGCTAGGGCGAGTGAATACATCAAGCGTTGCAGAAAGGCTTGCCGACGCCCCCTCCGTCGCCCACACCATCCTCAGTGCTGCCCGCGCGGCACACGGTGAGGGCGACCCGCGGGCGATGAGCCACTCTTGGCTTTTTACCGGTCCTCCCGGTGCCGGCCGCTCGCTGGCCGCGCAATGCTTCGCCGCAGCACTCATGTGCACGTCCGCCGACGAGAACGGCAACCCCGGTTGCGGGCGCTGTCCCTCCTGCCAGAGCGTCTTGGCCAAGCAGGAGCACACCGACTTGGTTTACGTGGACCCGCAGGAGCAGTTCATCACCGTCGGTGAAGCCCGCGAGGTTATCGGGCGCGCGGCCAGCCTGCCTAGCGTGGCGCCGTGGCGCGTGGTCATCTTCAACAAGGCCGACCGCCTGCGCAACGAGGCCGCCAACGCGTTGCTCAAAACCGTGGAGGAGCCCCCGGAGCGCACCGTCATCATCATGGTGGCGCCCTCGGAGGACCCGGAGGACTTCTCGGTCACGCTGCGCTCGCGCTGCCGGCACCTGTATATCCCGGCGCCGAGTGTGGAGGGCGTCGTCAAGCAGCTCGTCGCCGAAGGTGCTACCGAGGATGACGCGCGCCTGGCCGCCGTGACCACCCTGCGCCACGTGGGCCGTGCGCGGCACCTGGTCAACGACCCCGCCGCGCAGAAGCGCCGCGCCATGGCCATCAACCTGGCCGAGGATGTCTTCCACGGCTCCCAGGCCTTTCAGTCCGTCACAGCGCTGCTGAAGTTTATTGAGAAGGAAGCCAAGGATTCCCACGCGGCGGCGGAGGAGGCGGAGCGCTCCAAGATTGAGCAATCCTTCGGCGTCGGCGCCAAGGGCAAGGGCGTGACGAAGGCGCAGCGCGACGCCCGCAGTGCCCTGAAGGATATGGAAGAGCTCCACAAGAAGCGCGCTAAACGACGCATCTCCGACGGCCTCGACATCGCCCTCGTGGATCTCGCCGGCATCTACCGCGATGCGCTCATGCTGAAAGTCGGCGCTGAGGTGGAGATGACCCACCCGGACTTCGCGGGCCTGGCGAGCGAACTTGCCCAGCGCGTGAGCGAAGATGGCTTGCTGGCTGCTCAGTCCGCCATTCGCACTTGCCGCGAGCAGCTGCCGCAGAACGTCACCCCGCAGGTGGCTTTCGACGGCATGGTGGGCCGCCTGCGCCTGGCCTGTGGCGCGCGCTAACCAGCACGTGTGCTGCGTGCACACTACAGGTGATAGCCCGATTTCTTTATCAGCCCAGGCCTAGGCTAAACTCTCAGGCGGCGCATATACACACTGCATCGTGCCGCCTTAGCTCAGTCGGTAGAGCATCTCACTCGTAATGAGAAGGTCGCGAGTTCGATTCTCGCAGGCGGCTCCACTTAGACGTCGGATTTGATAAGTACCCTTTTGCGTTAGCGAGTATCGCTTAGGGGGGTGTGAAAAATCGCTTGCGTTAGCGGGTTTGGGTTTTGCGTTAGCGGGTATCTTGTTTGCCCTAGTAAAATGCGTATTTAGGGTTTAACGCGCTAACGAAGCGTTAAACCTAAGGCCGTTTCACGAGGAGGTGTGTGGTGAGATCGTATGCGTCCGGCGATGAACTAGCCGCAGAGATTACTAAGCGTGGCGAACTTTTTATCGGCGAGTTCGTAGGCGTTCCTGGCGATGGTTGGGACCGGCTGGTTGACGGTGTTGACCGCACGCCCCGGCAGATGATCGCCTACCAGCTTGGCTGGATGGAATTACTGCTCGGCTGGGAACGTGACGAACAAGCCGGTCTTGACGTGGTGACTCCGGCACCTGGTTTTAAGTGGAATCAACTGGGCGGATTGTATGAATCGTTCTACCAACGCTGGGAGCAGGTATCTACTGAGGATTTGATCGACAGGTTCAAGATCCTGCTTGGTGAGATAGTCAAAATGGTGGGCGGTCTAACCGAATCAGAATTGTTTAGTTCGGGTCAGCGTGCGTGGGCTTCTTCCACCCCGTCGGCGTGGCCGGTGTGGAAATGGGTGCATATCAACACCGTCGCGCCATTTACGACGTTTCGCACCAAAATCAGGAAGTGGAAGAAACTGGCAGCCTGCTAGCAATAGGCACGGTGATTTCAGTGCCGATTCTGAAGACGAACTGGATCTCGTTGGCTCCGATAACGGCATGGTCGATAAGCGCTGTCCACTGGGATGGTTGAAAATGCTGGATGGGCTTGTCGGCCAACTGGGTGTAGGCGGTTTTGATCGCAGTGGCCTTGGCACTCTTGGCAGCAATCTCGGCCTCGATGGCTTGTTTGCGGCCCAGGGTTTTCTGGTATCGCGCTTCTAGCTGGGTGTAGCGGGCGGGGTATTGGTCCTGGTCTTGCGCTACCCGCTGATTTTCTGCAACCAATGATTCAATCTCGCTGGCAAGAGCGCGGATTTTCTCGTCTAGGCGCTTGGACTCCGCTTCGAGCTGGTCTGTATTAAACATGGCGTCGATGACCTGTGGTAGGTGGCTTTGTCCGCGATAGGACCTGACCCCTGTTTGGTAGACAC
>NZ_KV796744.1:0-302 GCF_001809235.1 Corynebacterium sp. HMSC072A04
GCTTCTGGTGATGCCACCGACGTGGAAATGCCGGAGCTTGGTGAGTCCGTCACCGAGGGCACCATCACCCAGTGGCTGAAGTCCGTCGGCGACACCGTCGAGGTCGACGAACCGTTGCTCGAGGTCTCCACCGACAAGGTCGACACCGAAATCCCGTCCCCGGTCGCCGGCACCCTCATTGAAATCCTCGCCGAGGAAGACGACACCGTCGACGTCGGCGCCGTCATCGCCCGCGTCGGCGACGGCTCCGCCGCAGCCTCCGAAAAGCCTGCCGCCAAGGCAGAGGAAAAGAAGGAAGAGCC
>NZ_KV796745.1:0-7820 GCF_001809235.1 Corynebacterium sp. HMSC072A04
TCAGGTGTCTACCTAACAGGGGTCAGGTCCATTCTCTAGCCACTTGCAGACGACCAGCCGAAGAGAAACATGCTTCACTTAGTTCCTCGAACGGTGGTCAGCGATGTACTTGTGGTGAAGGTACTTCCAAAGGGAGTAGAAGAGCCCGAACAGGATGAAAGATAAATAGAGTGCCCCAGCTAATAATAGCGAGACCATCATTGACAGCCCGGCGATTGCAAATTTTATCGACGAACCAAGAACTATCACATGAATGATCGAGCTGACCAGTGCGAATATAGCTGCAATCCCAAGGCTGACACACATAAACAGAAATGGTAAACCTGCGAATCTGACAAGATAGATCACCGAGACAGGAAACCCAATTTTATTAAGTCGGTCAGTTGTAATCGTGACCTGATCTACAGCCATTAGAAATGATGTGACCGACAATATTCCTACAAAGAACAGGGGCAAACCAAGCATGACAAGAAAATCCCAATTCTGGATTCCCCCACCCACTTGATTCAATGCGTCAGCCTCTGTGTGGGAAACTGAAAGGACAATAGCTGGAATGCCCAGCACGTAGGACAACGGCAAGACGATAGACTTCGTCATATTATGAAGCTCTGCAGAGAATGCGCCCAGTACAGCTATCCCGGGAGTGACACCAGCCAATCGGGTAGTACCTTTCTCTATCGCTCTGACGATGTGCAGAATAAAGCGACTACATAGCCAAAACAAGGCAGATACCATAGCTAGAATGACAAAAAGTCCTGCTTGAGCACCAGCCTGGACCGCTATTACAAGAAAGACGACGGGAAGTACAGCGGCCAAGTCTCCCCACCGCAGCCTATTGAGCCCGTCAATTGAAACACGTACAGGCTTCGCTCCCGATGCCTGAGTCTTCTGCTTCAAAGCGTAACCAATGAACGTGATAATGCCGACAATGAAAACGCTAACAGTGATTATGAGCGTAGCCATCAAAATTGAATTCAGCGATATCGGCTCAAAAAACTGACCAGGGTACAACAAATCGTCAGAGTCCCGACGGGAAATCAGCATCACTAACCGCTGAAAGAGTACAGCTACAGGATAAGAAAGTAAGATAGCCAAGACTTCGATGAATAGGAGCTGTGCGATGAGCATGACAAGGTACCGTCGAGCCGGCCATCCAACAATTTGTAGACAACCGATGAAATAGTCAAGTTTGGTAAACGCCCTACTCACTATCTGCGGAATGCAGAAAATCGAGGCAATCGTCCAAGAGATAGCAACATTTGTCGCTACATTCACCGTGACAGCCTCACCCACTGCTGTACCTTCAGTCGCGGCTCGGGTATTAAGAACAGCTGCAAGTACGCCGATTGAAAAACCGATAGCTACCGCAGCTGCAACATTGGGACCTAACGACGCTCGAAAATACGATTTTGTAACTTTAAGCGAGATTGCTTGATCGCGATTGGGATTATCCATTGATTGTCCCACCGTCCAAACGAACAATACGATCACATAGCTTTGCAATGACCGGATCATGGGTAACGATTAGACCGTGTCCCCCCTGTGAACCGCACCAATTCTTGATTTCACCAAAAGCCCGATGTGCGTTCTCTTCGTCCAAGCTCCCTGTCGGCTCATCGGCGAATAACAACTTTGGACCACTAGCCAAGGCCCGCGCGATTGCTGCCCGCTGTGCTTGTCCACCTGAGACTTCTTCAGGCAGAGAGTTCCTTTCTGTTCCAATAGCCAAGCTGTCTAAAACTGTTTTGGGGGAGATCCCCTTCGGCTTACCCGACAAGGCCCAAGACAACTCCGCGTTCTCAAGCAGGTTTAATCCCGGAATCAATAGGTGGTCTTGGAAAACTATTGATACAGAATCCCTTAGATGTTTGCGCACCTTTCGTTTTGGCAGGCCCGATATCTGGATTCCATCAAGCACGCTCTTACCTTCGGATAACCGCCCAATACCAGCGAGTCCATTAAGCAGAGTGGTCTTGCCTGACCCAGACGGCCCCATGAGGGCTACCACTTCGCCATTCGCAATCGAGAAGTTCACATTCCGGAATAGCCAATCCCTCCTGTTCTGCACCGTGAATTGAAATCCAGCGTCAATAACCTCAAACATCTACCGGTCCTTCACTGTAGGAAGAAAATTTATCAAGAATGCCATGCCAATGATTCTCTTTAACCGATCAACATCCCATGGCGTATTGGCATGTCCCCCGGAAACATGTAGTTGGATAAGGTCTTCGCGCAGATTCAAGCCGAAGCGGAGCTGGTCCCTGTTACTAATACGTGAATCGTACATAGATGAAAATGACAAGATTGGTAGGTCTTTTTGAGCGACTTCGAAGCCTTTTCTGAGCAAACGTCGGGAAGAGAATGGCAACCTTTGTAAAATATGTTGATTATCAAGGTCTGACAAATATGAGGAACCCTTTGCTGAGATGCATCGATCAAATATCAGGCCCGAATAGGCGGTTCGCTCCTTAGCGATCGACAGAGTAAGGGGCACCGAACCAGCAGAGACGGTGCTAGCAACCACCCGACCTTTGGTCGCAAAATGTTTTGAAATGCAGCTCAAATCATCGGCATAGTCTGCGAGACAGTCTCGTGGCTGAGGCAAAAGCAGCTCCCGAACCCTAAGTAGATTCGAGCCTTCAAACGTAGTTGTGGCGTCTGCAACTCGTTGGCCATAAACCCCATACGAGTGCACTAAGTACGTGTCACAATCATTGTTGACAGAATCTGCTGTGGAAATCTCAACATCACAGATGCTAGATGAGTGTGCTAAATCAAAGACTGGCCAAGAAAGTGATGACCTCCAATACTGTTGGATGTCGCACGATAGCCGTTGAAGAAAGTCGGAGGACACCTCATCTGTAGCCCTGATAGATTGTTGCAATAGCGATTGAGCATCAGTCGCGGAGAAATTTTCTGAAATGTAATGAATTGAAGCTCCAGATTCCAATACTTCCGGTGGGAGTTTTCTAAATGGCCAGGTTTCAGAAATTACGCGATACTCTGCGTTTGCATCCGGAGAGCAAAATTCCCACTCAAGTTCGCCATGCACAAACCTGCACCGCAAAGACTCAATATGTCCCGACCTCCAAACTTTTATAAAGATTTCAGGCTTGTTACGATCCACTAGGAGTACTGGCTCCGCTACAGGGAGAGTCTCGGCTCGAGTTGGAGCATCTGCAAACAACACACGCAAGTACCATCTTTCGTGGCCAGTTGGATCATAGATGCACAGAAGGACTCTGAACTCAACGAGCTCAATTATGTTCGTGACTGCACAAAATGAATCTAGGACTGCAATATCAGGCGAGCCCGAAGTATGAGTGGCTGCATGAAAGCTTCCTGTCTTTTGATCATAATTCAAAATCATCGAGCGCCTCCATTGAAACAATCCTGAGAAGTCCAGGCAAAAGTATGAACCCTCCTGCACCTTCTGATACATCAAAAACATAGCGAAGGGAAGAATCGTCTAAGAAAAGGTCTCCCGCGCTATCCATCGGTAGTAATCTGCGCACCCGCCTGTAGAGGGCAGGTACTGAATATGGACGATCCAGGTAGCTGCTAATTCCAGCGGTTCCCACTATGAGCCCCATCATCCCGTTCGCGAGGCCACTACAAATGCTGAATTCAGTGTCCACAGCGTTCAACAGACGTTCTGCCTCTGGGCGCAGCCAATCACCGCCTAGAGTCTTCTTTATCATTGGCAAGAGTAGACCGAATCCGGCGCTCCCTGTGCTGAGGTACGGAAGTAGGCGGTTACCCTGGACGGCGAATAGAGCTCCTTCACTATTGGAGTCGTAGTTCGTCAATTCCTGTTCAACTAAGTAGGTAATGGCTTCTTTTGCTAGTGCAACATCGGATTCATGCATTTCTTCCAACCAGAGAGACAAAATCCATGCCAATCCCAGAGGCCCATACAGCAGGCCTGTACGCTGGTCGTTCGGCCGGTTAGAGTTCTCATGCAAGGGCTTTTCGAAGTGTAAACTCCGTGCTTGCTTTGCAATACGAAGAATCCACTTACGTACTACTCCTTGGTATGCACAAACTTGGCTCGAGAATCGTGCAATCAACAGGAGCTGCAGTACTTCGGATCGTGAGATGCTTGCAGCTGGGGCCTCGATGGACTGGTACTGCTCTTCCAGTCGGTCTATGATGTCAGGAAGCCCAACACCGTAGGATGATTGATTGTGCTGCAAAAAATTAGGTACGACTCGAGCTAAATCCCAGTCGGCTTGTAGAGCTGTCTTGAGATACGCAAATTCCAGGCAATACCCTGCGCCATTTTCAAGGCGATCAGGTGAGACTGAGATGCTGCCAGTTTCGCGGATGCAAAGCTCGGCATCATGACTGATCTTCTGCCTCATTGTTCTTGCTGTAATCGTAGGTTTTTTTGAGTCCGAGAAGGAAGGGTCTAGTAGGGGGTTTCTCAGACGACCATCAACAGCGGCGAGCTTCCTTAGCTGTTTCAACAGCGTGGATACTCTGTGATCATTCAGCATGCTTTCATAGGGGTCATCCCATCTGCGATCCCAGCCGGCCTCGTTGAATTGATTTACTCGTGTATTCCCGAAGGTCAGTTCCTGAATAATTTGTCTAAAGGCGAACCAGTCGGATTCTTCCGCATCGTTTACGTTGAAATTGGCGTAGCCTTGTGCTTTAGAGCTTCCGGGAACGTCGTCCGAAGAATTTGTAGCCTCCTCAAAGTCTACGAAATACACTTCTTCGCCATCAGTTAGAACATTACGACCGTGGAGGTCGCGATGGTATACCTCACTGTAATGTAACAGCTTTATGCGCTTTTCCAGCCGAGTTGCAACTTTCAGCACTTCGCGAAGATAAGGAACCCAATCGTCGCCATTTCTCGCATATAGTGGAAATTTCGCTTTCTTAAACTGATGAAGATCTAGGCATTCTAAATCTTCTGTTATTAGCGCGACATCAGTGGCTAACTCGGTTAAAGCAAGAACTCTTGGAGTCGCACCAGAGCTTATAAGTCTGCTTAGTTGTGTGTGCTCGTTCTTGACTCGAAAGGCTCCGTCGTTCAAGTCTTGATCAAAACCTGCAAATTTCCGGCCAAGCTTCAAGAACGCTTTCTTTCCATCAAAAGTGCAGCGGTATATTCCGCCGGCGTTCGACTGCTTTACGAGAGTGACATTTGAAACATCGAGAGTCCTCCCGCTTTGCAGACGGGCAACAGCCTCATGCACGATCTTTAAGTCTGTCTCGGGACTTTGCACTGGGTCCAAGACCTCGCGGCGGTCAGGAACGAGGTCTCCATCGTCATTCAATAAGCAGTACTCTCCGTCGGCATTGACCATTGGGACGAAAGCTCCATACCTGAAGTGGATGCAGGGAACGGGACCGGGCAGGTCGGTTAGAATTTCAGGCCCGTCAAATGGTTTAAGCCTAGAGGCAAGGGCGATTACTACTTTTTCAAAGGATGCTTTGTCGGGGTAAATAGTTATCAGCTTCCCTGCCGATGTGCGATTAGCATTTTTACTGTTTGCAAGAAAGTATGAGTCCCGTGTATTGACTATCTTGAAGTGCAACCGATACTCATCAATAACCGCTAATGTTTGAGTTACGACTTCATCAAGGTCGGTCGGACTTGATGAGATATGTATCTTCCAGCCTTGAGGGGAAATATCGGAACCGATTAGCCGATAGCTGGTCCAATATTCGCCCCGTCGGAGTACATAACCATCGAGCTCTCCCGTCAAGAAATCCTCTGTGGTGTCCTCCAGAGTTGGGAGTGCGTAAAATCTTCGCGAGCGAAGGAGAGCTCCTTCGAAGTTAAACATTTTCCTCAAGCTCCAATACGTTAGCCGGCAGCATAAATTCAACGAAGTCGGAGTTGTGCGTGGACAGTATTACCCTCGCACCATTGTTGACGTGGTTGCGTAGTAGCTTTGCGAGATCTCGTTGATCGTCCGTGCCAAGAGAAGAAGTTGGTTCATCCAGGATTAGCGTTTCTTTGTTAGATGAGAGCGCAGCAGCAATAGCCACTCTTTGTCTCTCGCCTCCGGACATGCGGGCGATAGTGGTCGTCAACGTGCAATCGGGCATTCGCAGACAACTCAAGTTGTTCATGAATCGCTCGGAGTCTGGTCCACTTCCATATAGCTGTAAGGTATCTTCAAGAGTATGTGGAAGTAGCTTCGGTTCTTGACTTACAAAGGCAGTGTCGGTGGGCCCGACCGTGGCTGCAACGTCGTGCAGGAGCGTAGTCTTACCGATGCCGCTAGGACCCAAAATTATGGTGATGCCAGTTGAATCCAGCAGCTTTTGCTGGTTTCTATCCAGGACTTTTAAGACTCGTTCCGGCAGGGCCTTTCGAGGATTCTCAATATCATTTAGAGTGGAAATTTCACGCCACGCAGTGTGTGCCTTTGCCCGTTGGCTGGCCAAAGATAAAGCCCGAAGCAGTGGTGCCATTAATATGAACATGTACATTAGAAACTCGATGAGTTCCGAAGGATCCATGGCTCCTACCCGCACTCGCCATGACGCTACGCCCAAAGTTGTGACGGCCAGGATGGGTACTATAGAACCATTAAATGGTGCAAACTGAGCTTGTATAGTGGCTGACCGGTAGGTTGCTTGCTGTAAATTATCAAAACTGTTTGTTACGATTTTTTTTAGGTGTTCAAGACGCCCATTCAGTGTTGCTACCTTGGCGACCGAGAAGTATGTCAATAGGGTGTCGCTTAGTTCATCTCGAGAGCGGAGGTTTGCCTGTTCCGCCCGAGCCATGCGTTTTAGAAATGGCACACTCAATGCTGAAAGGGAAACTCCCATCGCTAGCACTAAGAGCGTCAATATTGTATCAATACGCAAAAGGGCTATGAAGGCGAAAATGAACATTCCCGCCCCAGGAAGTATCTTGCTTAGCAGTCCTACGATGTAGTGTGCAACTGTATCAGTATCGCCAACGACAACTTGTAGTCCTCTCCCGTGGTTCAGCTCAAACTGGTTTGCGTCGACCGTTGAGATTAGGTCTTTTTGAAGAGATCCTCTTATTTTGGCAATCAAGCGCCCTTCTTGTCGAATCAATAGCGCATTGAAAGTGGTTGCAAGAACTACTACCAGTAATAGGGCTAGTGCTTGCTCTTCGAGACTCTCCCCAACGTTGTTAGAGCCGTCAATTAGCTTCGCTAGTAGGGCGGGCTGTACTATAGAGAATCCTGCGAAGGCGCTTGAAAACGCAAGACACCAAATAATCTGGCTCGTAACTCCCCAACGGCGAAAGCGTCTGGCGATTTCCATAATCATGAGCTACCCACTAAAGTAGACTGGCGGGAGAGGCCCCCTCCCGCCAGTATAATCGGATACATTGCTTTACTAGGCGCTAGTTTCCACAGTAAGACCAAGTGATGGTGCTGACGTCGTTGTCGCCGCAGTGATTCTGGCTGAAGGTGCTCTCCTTCCGTTCCTCACTCTTCATTGCAAGGTCGGTTTCGTCGACCATGGCCTGCAGTGTACGGATGTTCATGTCGCCTCCTTTCCTGAGCTAGGTTGTATCGGTCAGACTATTTATGCCAAGACTGCCGGTCAATGAATGAGGATCAGTGTTTACAAAGAATTAACCGGGAATTAATCGTGGGCATTTGAGACTTATTCCGCTTTGCAGGCAGGCATCGCAAGAAGTTGCGACTCGACCGCCACTTGACTTCGTATCGAACGGTTCCCGGACTGCGACGACCGGAGGTCACAGACTTGAAAGGGTGACGTGTCCTCCGGTTTTCGTCGTGTGGGTAGTTGATGGGAGCTGTCCTCTGGTTGGGGACGCTTCACATGCGGGTATCGCTGGTTATCGAAGC
>NZ_KV796746.1:0-566 GCF_001809235.1 Corynebacterium sp. HMSC072A04
CCACTACGTGTCCACGATTTGCGGGCAACCTCACACCCCTTAGAGAATTAAATTATATTTTTCATTGACTGTGCCTTGGCTCACTGCTACCCTTTCTGTAACTTCACTCATGAAAGGAGGAGGCCAATGTCATTCGATTTTGAAGTGATTTCCACCCAGAATCTGATGGAAGCCCACCGCGTTGGACAGGCATAAAACATCAGACAACCACGGGGACCTGAATACATTCGGGCCCCCTTTTTACTTTAAGGAGAACAATGTCCTTGATATCATTCCGGACCGCCCATGAAGTTAGGCCTCTAGGGGATGGCAGGTCAGTTGTTGGATCAAACACGGCAGGAATCGGGCACTATGTCCAGGATCCAGACCACCATCTCCAAAAATTGAATAAAATTTTAAACGGCACCCTAAATCAGCAAGAAGCTACCGAACAGATCGCTAAGCAAACGGGAATTTCTCCCTTTAATGCACATACTCTGCTCGAGAAGCTAATCCAGCTAGGACACATTGAGGCCATTTCTCAACCCAACTTAACCGGCTCTTCCGGTTTTGGAGTGCGTAGCGGG
>NZ_KV796747.1:0-20398 GCF_001809235.1 Corynebacterium sp. HMSC072A04
CGCGCGAAGCTCATCGGGTGTGCCAGGTATGTTTTCCACCAGCGCAATCCCCAAGTTGCGGAGGCGGAGGTAGGTTTCGATATCCCCCATGGGCACGAAGATTAAAGCAGCACCCGCAGCCTCGCAACCGGAGGAACAAAATCCCTGCTTAGAAGGGATGCGTCACGTGTAGTGGGGAGATTGTGGATCACAGGTCGGGATAAGCGCCAAACACGGGCTCGGAACTGGCATGAGAAAAGCCCCTCAGGGGAGGGGCTAGATGCGTGTGCTAACCGCGGTCGACGGCGCGGTTGCGCAGGGCGCGGGCGAGGCGGTCACGCTGCTCGGTCACGGCGCGGCGCAGGCCACCGGCCAGATCGCGGGAGAGAAACTCATCGGCGCGGTCGAGGGTCTCCTGGCTGACATCCCAGCGCGGGAACAACCCGGTCACCGTGGTCAAGGCAATCTCGTTGGACTGCGCGGACCAGATCTTTTCCGCCACGTCGAAGAACTCTGCACTCGGCAGGAGCTCGTCGGCGCCTACGAACGTCAGGCCCGCCAGCTTCGACTCCAAGTCGCGGTTGCCCAGCTCACCGGCGACAATCTCGTCCCACACCGCGCGCTTGTTGTCCTCGGTGTTTACGGCGGCCAACGCCTTAAGCGAGGCCTGGTAACCCGTCGCGGTGTTATCGCGGTTGAGTTCCTCAGCCACCGCCGTCATGGCGGCGCCGGCGGCTTCGGGGCCGGTGACGTCGGCAAGCGAGCCATCGGCGATGAGCGCAGTGAGCGCCTTCCAGCGTAGGCCCGCATCCGAGGAAGTCTGAAGGAGCTCCTGGAAGAAGGTGCGGGAGGCGTCGTGAAGCTTGATGCCGGCCAGCGCCTGGGTGAAGACGATGGAGCGCGCGGTGTCATCGGAGCGGGCGCCGTCAAGGAGGGCGTCGGCAAGCTGCGTATCCTCCTTTGCCCACTCCGGGTCGGCGTAAGTGGACTGGGCCATAGCGGCCTGGGAGAGGATGCGCTCCAGCACGGCGAGCTCGGTCTCCGCCGCCGCACCGCGGGCCACGAGTGCGACGAAATCGCGGGCGCGCATCGAGCCTGCGCGGGTCATCTCCCACGCGGTGGACCAGCACAGAGTGCGGGCCATGGGGTCTTCGAACTTGTCGATATTCTCCTGCAGGAACTGCAGGGAACCGGCGTCCAGCTCGATGAGGCAGTAGGTCAGGTCATCGTCGTTAGGCAGCACAAAGTCGATGTCCGCCTGCTTGCGGCCAATGAGTTCCGGAATCTCGGTAAAGGCGCCATCGATATCCATCTCGATGCGCTCGGTGCGCACCACCTTCTCTCCTTGCAGGGCGTAGACGCCGACGGCGACGCGGTGGGTGCGCAGAGTATCGCCACGTTGGGTGAGATAGGCCTGTGTGATGGTGCCGGACTCGTCCGTCTCCAACGCCACACCCAGAGTGTTCACTCCCGTGGTCTTCAGCCACTGCTGTGCCCAGAAGGACAGGTCGCGCCCCGAGGCCTCCTCGAGGTGGCGCAGCAAATCCCCGAAAGTAGCGTTGGCCCACTGGTGCTCCTGGAAGTGGCGGCGCACGCCAGCGAAGAAATTCTCGCGGCCCACGTACGCCTGCAACTGCTTCAGCACCGACGCCCCCTTGGCGTAGGTGATGCCGTCGAAGTTCTGCTCCACAGTCTCAATATCGGAGGCATCCGTGGAAATCGGGTGCGTCGTGGGCAGCTGGTCCTGCTGGTAGGCCCACGCCTTCTCCACGTTGGCAAAGGTCACCCACGCGGTGTCGTACTGGGTCTCCTCCGCCTGGGAAATCGCCGCCGACCAGGTGGCGAAGGACTCGTTGAGCCACAGGTCATCCCACCACTGCATGGTCACGAGGTCACCGAACCACATGTGCGCCAGCTCGTGCAGAATGGTGTCCGCGCGGCGCTCGTACTTGTAGTGCGAGGCTTGCGACGTAAAAACATACTCGTCGCGGATGGTCACGCAGCCGGCGTTCTCCATTGCGCCGGCGTTGAACTCCGGAACGAAAATCTGGTCGTACTTGCCAAAGGGGTAGGCAAAGCCGAAGTTGCGGTGGTAGAAATCAAAACCCTGCTTGGTCTCCGTGAACAGGCGCTCGGCGTCGAGCGAATCCAGCAGCGAGGGGCGGCAATAAATACCCAACGGCACCTCAACGGTTTTAGCAGGCGAGCCCTCCGGGTGCTCCGCCAGCGTGCCCGTCCACGTATCCGTCACGCCCACATACGGGCCCGCACACAGAGCAATCAGGTACGTCGACAGCGGGTAATCCACCGCCGCGCGCACGGTGTTGCCTGAACGCGTGATGGGGGAGTTCGTAATCACTGTCCAGTGCTCCGGAACCTCAAGAGCCAGCGAGTACGTAGCCTTCAGATCCGGCTGGTCAAAGCAGGCGAAGACGCGCTTGGCGTCGGCAGTCTCGAACTGGGTGTAGAGGTAAGCCTCGCCGTCGACCGGGTCGACGAAGCGGTGCAGGCCCTCGCCCGTGCGGGAGTATCGAATCTTCGCCACGACCTTCAGCTCATACTCCGCCACCTGCAAACCCGACAGCGGGATCCCGTACGTCGGGTCATAAGCACTGGTGGGCAGGGGAGCGCCGTTTAGGCGGACCTCGAGAAGCTCGTCACCGCGCAAGTCAATAAACGTAGAACCGGCCTTCTTAACTCGGAACTTCACCACCGTGGTGGAGGTGAAAAACTCTTCCCCGGTGAGGTCGAGGGCAACGTCATAGTGGCTTACCTCCAGCATGCCGGAGCGCTGTTGGGCTTCCTCGCGGGTGAGGTTAATCGAGGTCATGTAGGTTACTCCTCTTCGTCGGTGATTAAGTCTCTGCACCAGCGTAGTCATACGCCTAGGGTGGGGTGCCACAGACTACACAAGCAAAGGAGATTTACTGTGGCCCAACAAGTAACCTTCTGGTTCGACTGCTCCTGCCCCTTCGCATGGCTGACCTCGCGCTGGATTAAAGAGGTGGAGAAGGTCCGCGATATCGAGGTGACCTTCCAGCCGATGTCCCTCTCGGTGCTCAACAAGGGCCGCGACTTGGACCCGGAGTACATGAAGATGATGGAGGCCAACTGGGGCCCTGCCCGCGTAGCAGCCAAGATTGCCGTGGAGGCCCCGGACAAGGTCGACGCCTTCTACACCGCCATGGGCACCCGCATCCACACGGAGGGCCAGGGCGGCAAGAAGGGTTACGGCGCCTACGACGACATCATCAAGCAGGCGCTTGACGACGTCTCCCTCCCCTCCACCTTCGCCTCCGTGGCCAACACCGAAGAGATGGATGAGAAGCTCACCGAGTTCCACAACCGCGGCATCTCTGAGGTTGGCGATGAGGTCGGCACCCCGGTGGTGAAGTTCGGCGATACCGCTTTCTTCGGCCCGGTCATTACCCGCGTTCCCACCGGCGAGGAAGCCGGCGAGCTTTTCGACGCCTCCGTGCGCCTCGCCAAGTTCCCGTACTTCTTCGAACTCAAGCGCTCCCGCACCGAATCCCCGCAGGTTTAGTGCGTGGGATGGCCCACAGGCCGGTAGGATGTGGGCCATGCGCGTTTATTTAGGAGCAGACCACGCAGGGTTCGAGATGAAAAACATCATCGCCGAGCACCTGAAGAAGCAGGGCCACGACGTCATTGACTGCGGTGCCCACGAGTACGACGCCGAGGATGACTACCCGGCATTTTGCATTGAGGCCGCGCTGCGAACCGTCAACGATCCGGGCTCGCTCGGCATCGTACTGGGCGGTTCCGGCAACGGCGAGCAGATCGCCGCGAATAAGGTGAAGGGCGCGCGCTGCGCCCTGGCGTGGTCCCCGGAGACCGCACGCCTGGCCCGCGAGCACAACAACGCCCAGCTCATCGGTATCGGTGGCCGCATGCACTCCGAGGAGGAGGCACTCGCGATCGTGGATGCCTTCCTGGATCAGGAATGGTCCCGTGCTGAGCGCCACCAGCGCCGCATCGACATTCTTGCTGAGTACGAGCGCACCAACATTCCGCCGGAGCTTCCGGAGGCCTAGTTCATGTCCTTGGGGTGAGTGCCGCCGCGGCCCTCTTCCCCGAGGTCAAGATCAGTAATCGCAGCCATCTCGGATTCATCGAGTTCGAAGCCGAATACATCGAAGTTCTGCGCGATGCGCTCCGGGTTTTCGGACTTCGGGAACACGATGACGCCATTTTGCAGGTGCCAGCGGATAATCACCTGAGCGGGGGAAACGCCGTATTTCTCGGCAGGCTCGGTGATTTCCGGCTGCTCGAAGAGATCCGTCTTGCCCTGGCCCAATGGGCCCCAGGCTTCGATGTGCACCTGGTGGGCGCGGAAGGCATCGAGCTCACGCCAGCGCTGCAGGTAGGGATGCAGCTCCACCTGGTTGACCACGGGGGTTTCATCAGTCTGGGTTTCCAGCTGGTCCAGGTGCTCGAGTTCGAAGTTGGAAACACCGATGGACTTGGCCTTGCCGGCCTTCTTTAGTTCAATGAGCTGCTTCCATGCCTCGACGTAGTGGCCGTTATCTGGGCAGGGCCAGTGGATGAGGTAGAGGTCCACGTAATCGAGACCTAGCTTCTCCAAGGACTCGTCGAGAGCTGCGGCCGCATCAGTCTGGCGGTCGTTCCACAGCTTCGTGGTGATGAACAGCTCCTCGCGCGGGATGCCGGACTTGGCAATCGCGCGGCCCACACCTTCCTCGTTGCCGTAGATGGCAGCGGTATCGATGTGGCGGTAGCCCACCTTGAGGGCTTCGAGGACCAGTTCCTCGGTCTTGTCGGGGTCTACTTTGAAGACGCCGTAGCCGAGCTGGGGGATGGTGTTGCCGTCGTTGAGTTCAATATTGGGTACAGTCATGCGGCCCACTCTACGTAGGGGCGGCGCATTCTGACAGAAAAGATGCATGGCCAGGCATGATGCGGCGGCAAAACAAGCCATGGGCGCTAACGAATGTGAAAAACGACTGAAGCCGCACCGGCTACCTAAAATAGGTGGTCAATGCAGCTTTTCGTGGAGGGAATGACGGGAATCGAACCCGCGTCTTCAGCTTGGAAGGCTGAGGTATTAGCCACTATACGACATTCCCACAACCGACGATCTCAAACTTTCAAAGCTTCGACTTTGAAAGCCGTTGAATCGGCGTGCGAACTACTTTAGCGCACGTGGGTGCTGAAACGAAAATGGGAACTAGAAGAGGGCAAAGATCGTTATTTTGGATAGGTACACAATCATAACTACGCACAATTCGACTCTTAGATGAAAGTGGTGCTTTCGTGAGCTCGTTATTGCTCCTTGTCCTCATTGTCGGCGGCGGCGCATGGTTCCTCTCCTCGAGAAGCGGGAAAAAGCAGCAGGAGCTGCGGGAATCCCAGCGCTTCGATGATGCGATGGCGGATGCGCGCCGCTGGACCGAGCGCCTTGGTGGCCAGGTCATGAACTTAAGCGGAACGGACACCGCCTCCCAGCAGGCCATGGCGGATGCATCCGAGCGTTTTACCGCCGCCAACTCCGCGATTTCCCAGGCCACGACGGTCAAGCAAGCGCACCTAGCGCGCGAATCTGCGCTGGAGGGTCTTTACTATGTTGCGGCCGCCCGCGAGATTATGGGCATGGACCCGGGTCCTGAGCTGCCGCCGCTGGAAGGTCAGCGCCAGGCCGGCAAGGTGACGGAGACCCGCACGGTGGAGGCCAACGGGGAGACGCTGACGGCGTCGCCAAGCGCATCTGCAGAAACCCCCAACTACTACCCGGGCGGTGTCGTGGCTGGACGCCCGGTCCCGGCCGGTTGGTATTCCCGCCCGTGGTGGGCCGATGCGCTGACCACCGGCGTGTGGATGGTGGGCTACTCCATGATGTTTAACGCGATGTTTGCCGGCATGGCGGGAGTGGGCTACTCCGCCGCGGCGGCTGAAAGCGGCGACTGGGGTGGAGACCTCGGCGGCGCTGAAGGCATGGACGGCGGTGCCATGGACGGAGCCGGTGATATGGGCGCTGGCGATGTCGGAGGAGGCGACGATGGCGGCTTCTTCGATGGCCTCTTTGGCGGTGACGGAGGCGATGGTGGAATGTTTGATTTTGACTTCGACTTCTAAAGAATAAAAGCGCCTCTGACATGCACGAATGAAGTTAAATTGGGGCCGGTGTTGGGATAGCTAAGCGCCTATCGGTACACTAGCCCCAGTATGAAGCGCAGCTGCGTGCGGAACTTCCGGGCGTAGAGGCTTTCCATACGGGGCGTGGCGCAGCTTGGTAGCGCACCTGCTTTGGGAGCAGGGGGTCGCAGGTTCAAATCCTGTCGCCCCGACGTATGGGGGCCTGGACGTACATCCAGGCCCCTTAATTACATCTTTAAACGATCACAATCAGGAGAGTTTCTCGTGAAGACCACCGTAGACAAGCTGAGCGATACCCGCGTCAAGCTCACCGTCAACGTTCCGTTCGCTGAGCTGGACAAGGAAATCGATCAGGCCTACGCGGCGATCGCGCAGCAGGTTTCCATCCCGGGCTTCCGTAAGGGCAAGGCTCCGCGCCAGCTTATCGACGCCCGCTTTGGTCGTGGCCCCATCCTCGAGCAGGTCGTCAACGACATGCTGCCGTCCCGCTACGAGCAGGCTGTTACCGAAAACGATCTCAAGGTCATTGGTCAGCCGGAGATCGACATTGCCAAGCTGGAGGACAACGACTTTGTCGAGTTCACCGCTGAGGTAGATATCCGCCCCGAGTTCGAGGTGCCGGACTTCTCCAAGATTTCCGTCAAGGTGCCGGCGCTCGAGATCGGCGATGAAGACGTCGACAAGGCCCTCGAGGACCTGGCTTCCCGCTTCGGTGAGCTCAAGGACACCAAGCGCAAGATGAAGACCGGTGATTTCGCTGTCATCGACATCACTACCGAGGTTGATGGCACCAAGCTGGAGGAGGCTTCCCACGAGGGGATGACCTATCGCATCGGTGACGACAACCTGATTAAGGGCCTCGACACCGCACTGCGCGGCATGAAGACCGATGAGGACAACGAGTTCACCACCACCATCCAGTCCGGTGAGCACGAGGGCGACGAGGCCACCGTGAAGGTCCACGTCCAGCAGACCAAGGAGCGCAAGCTGCCGGATCTCGACGACGAGTTCGCACAGATGGCCTCCGAGTTTGACACCATCGACGAGCTGCGTGAGGACACTAAGACCCGCGTCGAAGAGTCCAAGAAGTCCGAGCAGGCTGCCGCCATCCGCGATGAGGTCCTGAAGGCCGCTCTGGCAGAGGTTTCCTTTGAGCTGCCGTCCTCCATCGTTGATGAGCAGGTTCACGCTCAGCTGCACCAGGTCATGGGTCAGCTGGCTCACGACGAGAAGGCTCTGGCCCAGCTGCTTGAGGCACAGGGCACGACCCGCGAGGAGTTCGACGCTGATGCTCGCAAGTCCGCTGAGGAATCCGTTCGCACCCAGCTCTTCCTCGACGCCCTGGCTGAGATCGAGGAGCCGGAGGTGTCCCAGCAGGAGCTGACCGACCACATCCTGTTCACCGCGCAGTCTTACGGCATGGACCCGAACCAGTTCATCCAGCAGCTGCAGTCCAGCAACCAGCTGGGCAACCTGTTCTCTGACGTTCGCCGCGGCAAGGCCCTGGCAACGGCTATCTGCCGCGCCGAGGTTACCGACGAGGCCGGCAACAAGGTTGACGTTGACCAGTACTTCGGTGAGATCGAAGAAGAGGACGCTGCTGAAGCTTCCGAGGAGAAGTAATCTCCCGCTTGTAACGCGCTGCTGCCACATGTGTGGTGGCGAGCGCGCATGAAACCCCGGATTCAGGTAACTCAAGGATGAGCCTGAATCCGGGGTTTTGTCATTGTGAACGCCCTCTAGGAGTCTTTGAGTACTTCGTAGAGGGCGTGATGGGTGTTGGCTAGGGATATCGCTAGCCGTTCGTGGCTCTACCGGCCTCGTCGGTTAGCTGCAGGAAGCGCATGACGTAATCCTTGACAAAGTCTGCGGTACGTTGATTGAGATGTCCGGACTCTTCGAAAAGGGTGGGGGATTGGCCCAGAAATACTTCGGGCTGACCAGGGAGCGGCATATCGAAGTAGGACAGGGCGAGGCGAAGGTTCTTCTGTGAACTGTAGCCGCCCATGCGGCCTACAGAGTGGCTAATGATACCTGCGGGAAGGTTCTTCCACGCCACATCTGAGTTGGGCTTAGAGCCGATGTCCACTGCGTTCTTGAGGCAGGCAGGGATAGTGCGGTTGTTCTCTGGCGTAATGAAGAGGATCCCGCTCGAGTTCTTGATGGTCTCGCGAAAGGTGGTGTACTCAGCCGGAGTGGGCTTGTCCGTGACGGCGGGGTCATCGTAGTCGAAGTCATAGAGCGGCAAGTCACGGATTTCCACGATGTTTGCCTCGTAGTCTTCAGGGATCATCGTGAGCACCTCGTGTGCAATCTTGCGTGCAAATGACTCTCGGCGCAGGCTGCCGACGATAACGCTGATACGTGGGGTGGTCATGGTAAACCTTCTTTCTTAGTTGGGTGTAGGGAGACGTGGTCAAGGGAGAAAAGGCTTGCAGCCAAAGGCCGGTGGTGGGCCGGCAGCGTGGGCGGCGGTGAGGAAGCCATCTACTTTGTCTCCTTCTTCATGGCGGAAGTACAGTTCGATGAGCCCTAGAAGACCCCCGAGGACGGCCTCTCGTGCGGCGGATGTATTCAACAGCCGCATGGCTGCGGGTTGGTTTCCTTCGCGGATGGCTTCAAACAGCGCGATGGTCTCAAGCCAGCTTCCTTGGTCCGGTCGCGGAAAAGGTTTAGAAATCCCAGTCATCATCACTCGTTTCTTCAGCAGTACCAATGACATAGGAGGAACCAGATCCAGAGAAGAAGTCATGGTTCTCATCTGCTCCGGGGGCTAGGGCGGCGAGGATTTCTGGGTTCACTTCCGTTTCTTCGGGCGGGAAATAATCCGGGTAGCCCAAATTCATGAGTGCCTTATTGGCGTTATAGCGAACGAACACGGCTACATCATCCATGAGTCCCAAAGGCTCATATAGCTCGCCGGAATAGTCCAGCTCTAGTGCATAAAGTTCTTCGAGCAAAGAAAAGGTGAAATCATGCATTTCCTTCTGCCGTAGCGGGGTCGTGGATTCCAGACCGCGCTGATACTTGTAACCCGAGTAGTAGCCGTGCACTGCCTTGTCACGCAGAATGAGGCGAATCATGTCTGCCGTATTTGTCAGGGTGGCGTGGACAGAAAAGTGCAAGGGAAGATAGAAACCCGCGTAGAGAAGCAGCGAGGAAAGCAGCGTCGATGACACCTTGCGTTTCAGTGGATCCGGCCCAAAATAGTGCGCGAGCACTTTCTTGGCGCGTGCCTGGAGAAGGTCATTATTCACCGCCCAGCGGTATGCTTCATCAATTTCCTTTGTACTGCTCAGGGTAGAAAACACTGAAGAGTAAGAACGGGCATGGACTGACTGCATGAAGGCGATGTTGGTATACACGGCCTCCTCGTGTTCGGTGCGGGCATCTTGAATCTGACAGATTTCACCCACGGTGGCCTGGACAGTATCCAGGGTGGTGAGTCCCGTGAACACCCGCATGGTGAGGTTGCGTTCCTCGGGTGTCATCCTCTGCCATGCCGGGAGATCATTAGAAAGCGGGACCTTCTCTGGCAACCAAAAGTTAGCGGTGAGACGGTTCCACACTTCAAGATCCTTGTCATCGCTCACCCGGTTCCAATTGATGGCGCGGATGCGGGCTGAAGGATCATGCCGGTAGCTCGGCGGTGTAACTGAAATGCTGGTTAGTTCAGCACTGTTCGATGTTGAAGACATAGCTTCTTTCTTTCTGAGTGGATGGTTGTGGACAAGGGGAGGACCGTGCTTCTACAAAGCACAGGAGACGCAGCCTTCGACCTCGGTTCCTTGGAGCGCGGATTGGCGTAAACGGATGTAGTAGAGGGTCTTGATTCCGGCTTTCCAGGCATAGATCTGTGCCTTGTTGATGTCCCGCGTGGTGGTATCAGCGGTGAAGAACAAGGTCAGGGAAAGCCCTTGGTCCACGTGTTGGGTGGCCATGGCGTAGGTGTCGATGATTTTTTCGTATCCCACGGCGTAGGAGTCATCGAAATACTCCAGGTTGTCGTTGGTCATTTCCGGTGCGGGGTAGTACACGCGCCCCAAGCGGCCTTCCTTGCGTATTTCAATCTTGGAGGCAATAGGGTGGATGGACGCGGTGGAGTCATTGATGTAGGAAATTGATCCAGTGGGTGGAACTGCCTGCAAGTAGGCGTTGTAGATGCCGTCTTGCATCACTTGATTCTTGAGCCGTAGCCAATCCTCGCGTTGGGGGATCTGTACGCCTGCTTCGTGGAAGAGCTGTTTTACGTGTTCAGTGGCTGGCGCCCAGTCTTGGTCGATGTATTTGTCAAAGTAGGCGCCAGTGGCATAGGTGGATTCTTCGAAGCCTGTGAATCGTTGACCTTTTTCAACCGCGAGTGCATGGGATGCGCGGAGCGCATGGTAGGTCACCGTGAGGAAATAAATATTTGTAAAGTCCAGTGCCTCGGCGCAGCCATAAGGAATACGCTTGGAAGCCAGGAAACCGTGGAGATTCATTTGGCCCAGACCAATGGCATGCATGGAGGCATTTCCGTGAGCGATGGAAGGAACAGCTTCGATATTCGTCAGGTCTGAAACCTTCGTGAGGGCACGTACTGCGGTTTCGACGGTCTCCCCAAAGTCCGGTGATTCAAAAGCCTTCGCAATGTTGAGCGAACCTAGATTGCAGGAAATATCCTGGCCGACGGTGGTGTAGTCACCCGAAGCTCCGTAGGTGGATGGCGTGTTGACCTGGAGGATTTCACTACACAGGTTGGACATATTGATATGTCCTTTGAGGGGATTAGCGCGGTTGACCGTATCCTCAAAGAGTATGTAGGGGTATCCGGATTCAAACTGAAGCTCAGCCAGCGTGGTGAAAAACTCGCGGGCCTTAATGGTCGTGTGAGAAATTCGCGGATTGGAAACCAGCTCGTCGTAATACTCGGTGATAGACATGTCAGACATGGCTACGCCGTACTCGCGAGCGATGTCATACGGGCTAAAAAGATGCATATCCTTGTTCTCTTTGGCCAGCTGGAAGGTTATATCTGGAATAACAACTCCCAGCGAAAGAGTCTTAATGCGGACTTTCTCATCGGCATTTTCCCGCTTGGTATCCAGGAAACGAAGAATATCTGGATGGTGCGCATGTAGGTAGACGGCTCCAGCGCCCTGTCGAGCGCCCAATTGGTTGGCATAGCTGAAGCTATCTTCCAGAATTTTCATGACTGGGACTACGCCGGAAGCTTGGTTCTCAATCTTTTTGATTGGGGCTCCGGATTCGCGCAGATTGCTCAGTAACAAGGCCACACCACCGCCGCGTTTTGAAAGCTGCAGTGCAGAGTTCACGCTGCGGCCAATGCTTTCCAAATTGTCTTCGATGCGAAGGAGGAAGCAGGAGACCATTTCGCCACGCTGGGCTTTTCCTGCGTTGAGAAAAGTAGGGGTGGCGGGCTGGAAGCGTCCGGTCATGATGTCATCCACCAGCTTCCCCGCAAGCTCTTCATCGCCCTGTGCAAGGTACAAAGCTGTGGTGGCGACGCGTTCTTCGTAGCCTTCCAGAAATCGCGAGCCATCAAAGGTTTTCAGTGCATATGAAGTAAAGAACTTAAATGCGCCGAGGAAGGTGCGGAACTGGTGTTTAGCTTGGTGTGCTCTGTCGTACATGGCGCACAGAAAGGCGTCATCATAAAGCTCAAGGAAATCCCGCTCGTAGTACTCGTTATCAACCAACCATTCCAAGCGTTGCTTGGTGGAATCGAACTGATGCATGCGGGGAGCGACATGGTGTGTGACATAGTCTTGTGCTGCCTGAATGTCCTTGTCAAACTGGATTTTTCCAAAAGCGTCGAACAAGTTCAGCTGCGCGTTGAGTGCGTGGTAGCTTTTGCGCTTGCCGACACCGCCGGCATTGTCTGCTGAAGCAGTGCGGGGCGTAGCGCCAATAGTCTGTGTGGGGGTGGCATCAAGAGGCCGCATTGTGTTGTCCAATCTGTGTGATGCGGATGTGTTCTTCATCTTGTGGGGGATTAATGGGGTGTCATCGTTAGCTGCTTTTGCTGCTCCCAAAATTTTTGAAGGCCCTGCTTTACGGCGGCAATGTCCTTCTGGGTGCCGAGAAGCTCGAAGTGATACAGCTCCGGTACGTGGCACTTGGCGGAAATGATGCGTCCGGCGACGCAGTAAGCACTTCCGAAGTTGGTATTCCCTGAGGTAATAACGCCCCGGATAAAGGAGCGGTTGATTGGGTCATTGAGGAAGTCGATGACCTGTTTGGGGACTGCGCGTTTGAGCGAGCCTCCGCCGTAGGTGGGAACGATGAGTACGTACGGGTGTGAAACCTGGATCATCCCGGTTTTCTTGGGGCGCAGCGGAATGCGCACCGCGGGTCTATCTAAGCGTTCGACGAATCTTTTTGTGTTTTCTGAAACGCTAGAAAAATACACCAAATCTGGTGAGTCTGACATAGCAATCCTGCTCATCCTGGCCTTAGCCATAAGTGGGATAGGTGATATTCGAAAAGACTAACTACGCAATGGCGTAGTTGCAACTACGGCCCAACGTAGTTTTGAAAAGGGCAGGTGAGAGTAGGATTAATGCAAAGGGGAAGGTCTAACGGCTGTGGTGTGCTACAAACACTGCGTCGGTAGCTGGGCGTCCAAGCACTACCCACTGAGTGCTGCCGGCCACCTGTATTTCGAGAGAGTCTGAAAAGGGCGCTCCCTCGCGCGTGCTAAGAACAGCCCCAGTGACAATGCCGCGCTCTTCAAGGAATTTCAGCAGTTCTGGGTCGGAATCAGAAATGCGTTCCACGGTCACTTGCGGTTGTGCACCGCTGTCGGTGAGACGGTGTGCACTGGGGATTGTGATCTGTCCATCAACCGTAGGGATAGGATCGCCGTGCGGATCCCTAGTGGGGTAATCAAGGAACTTATCCACACGTTCTATGAGCATGTCGGACACCGCGTGTTCGAGATTTTCGGCTTCATTATGGACTTCGTCCCACGTGTAGTCCAATGCTTGAACCAAAAAAGACTCGAGCAATCGGTGGCGGCGCACCATGACCAATGCGTACTGCCTGCCAAGTTCGGTTAACTCCACAGAGCCATAGGGCGTGTGTGACACGAGCCCTTGCTTCGACATTTTGCGCACTGCATCGGAAACCGAGGAGAGCTTGAGTCCCAACTGTTTCGCTATAAGTGTGGCGGTAACGGGCTCGGACGACCATTCCTTTAGCCCCCAGATTGCTTTCAAATAGTTCTGGGTACTGGTGGATAGCTCGGAAACAGACATGAGCAAATGTTAACCCAGCTTCCGTATGCGCCTTTGGTGCTGCGCCCCAACGCTCATAGCGAACAGAGGCCAAGTTTGAGAGGAATGCCGGTAAGGTGGGGCCAGTTAAAGCATTCTTCACTTGAAGGAGAACTATTAATGTCTGAGAAGATTTCAATGAACTCGTCGTCTACGGGTATGAATCTGAGCGATAGCGTGTATGAGCGCCTGCTGCGCGAGCGCATTATCTTCCTGGGAACCCAGGTGGATGATGAGATTGCCAACAAACTGTGCGCCCAGATCCTCCTGCTGTCCGCAGAGGACCCCACGCGCGATATTTCGCTTTACATCAATTCCCCGGGTGGCTCGGTCACCGCGGGCATGGCCATCTACGACACGATGAAGTACTCGCCGTGCGACGTGGCTACCTATGGCATGGGCCTGGCTGCCTCGATGGGCCAGTTCCTGCTGTCAGGCGGCACCAAGGGCAAGCGCTACGCGCTGCCGCACGCCCGCATTATGATGCACCAGCCTTCTGCCGGTGTTGGCGGTACTGCTGCAGACATTGCCATCCAGGCGGAGCAGTTCGCGCAGACCAAGCGTGAGATGGCGGAGCTCATCGCTGAGCACACGGGCCAGACCTTCGAGCAAATTACTAAGGATTCGGACCGCGACCGCTGGTTTACCGCCCAGCAGGCCAAAGAATACGGCATCGTCGACCACGTCATCGAGTCCGTCAACGGTCCTATCACCAACTAGGGAACAAGGAGCTTTATCACTATGTCTAACCTTCAGATGCCTTCTTCCCGCTACGTTCTGCCGGAGTTCATTGAGCAGAACGCACAGGGATCGAAGACCACCAACCCGTATTCCAAGCTTTTTGAAGAGCGCATCATCTTCCTGGGCACCCAAGTCGATGACACCTCTGCTAACGACATCATGGCGCAGCTGCTGGTCCTGGAATCCCAGGATCCGGACCGCGACATCACGATGTACATCAACTCCCCGGGTGGCTCCTTCACCGCGCTGATGGCCATCTACGACACCATGCGCTACGTGCGTCCTGACGTGCAGACCGTCTGCCTGGGCCAGGCTGCTTCCGCTGCCGCCGTGCTGCTGGCAGCCGGTGCTCCGGGCAAGCGCGCCGCTCTGCCGAACTCTCGTGTGCTGATTCACCAGCCGCGTACGCAGGGCACGCAGGGCCAGGTGTCGGACCTTGAGATCGAGGCCAACGAGATCGAGCGCATGCGCCGCCTCATGGAGGAGACCCTGGCTGAGCACACCGGCCGCACCGCCGAGCAGGTGCGCATCGATACCGACCGCGACAAGATCCTCACCGCGCAGGAAGCTGTCGAGTACGGTCTCATCGATACCGTCTTTGATTACCGCAAGCTCAACGCCTAAGTGAGCAAGACTAAAGCCCCGCTGTCTAGTAGATAGCGGGGCTTCGTTCGTGCTTAAGCCTCGTAGGGCGGCAGGATAGCCTCGGGGGACTCGGGAAGGATCTGGCCACCGTCAATGATGAGGGTCTGCCCGGTAATGTAGCCCGCCTCGCGGGAAGCCAAGAAGGCGGCGGCGTTGCCGATATCGCGCGGGGAACCCAGGCGGTGCATGGGGATGGAGCGCGCCATCTGGTCGAGGTACTCCTGACCTTGACCCTCCAAGCCCTCGGTGAGGATATTTCCGGGGAGCACACCATTGATGGTGATGCCATCGCGGGCAACTTCCAGCGCTGCGGAGCGCATGAAACCTTGCTGCGCGGCCTTCGAAGCGCCGTAGTGCGCCCAGCCTGGGTAGCCGGTGTGCGAGCCGGTAATAGACGTCGTGATGACGATGCGCCCGTAGCCCGCCTTCTTCATGTGGGGCAGCGCCTCCTGCACTACGGTGAAGGTGCCGTGCGTGTTGATGGCGAACATGGTGTCCCACTGCTCATCGGTCATGTCCTCGAGCGAGCAGTTGGGGAAGACACCGGCGTTGGAGCAGACGATATCGATGCGGCCATAGCGCTTGACGACGTCCCCATAAAGGTTGCGGACGGAGTCGCGCGAGGTGACGTCGACAAGCAGGGCGTCCACACCGAGGTCTGCGGCGGTCTTCTGCGCGGCCTCCAGGTTGAGATCCGCGATGACGACCGTGGCACCTGCTTCGCGCAGGGCGCTAACGATGCCGCGACCAATGCCGGCGGCGCCGCCGGTGACGATGGCAACCTGGTCTTGAAGGTCAAACATGTGCTGCTCCTCAGCGGTTGGGTCTGTGTGCGCCCTCCAGCCTAGGCCGCCACGGTCTCGGGTGCTGTCTGCTTGGTGGTTGCCGTGTAGGCGCGCACGCCGATGAGGGAGACTGCGGCCAGCACCGCGGTGACACCAGCAAGGGTGTACAGGCCGGTGGGGGTCCAGCCGCTTTCGAGGAGGTAGCCCGCCAGGATGGGGGCGAGGGTAGCGCCCACGCGAGCGATGCCGATGGCGGCACCCGTGCCGGTGGTGCGCAGCGCTGAGGGGTAAGCCTCCGGGGTGACGGTGTAGAGGCCGGAGATGCAGGCGTTGAGGGTAAGACCCACGCCAACGCCGAGGGCAAACATCAGGGAAGGTACTGCAGTGGAGTTAATGAAGCCGACGAGGACGACGGAGGAGATAAGGCAGAAGACGATGAGCAGGGGGCGGGCGTCGATGCGGGTGGTGAACAGGCCGTAGAGGATGGCACCGATAGCACCGCCGAAGGAGAGCATGATGCCGCCGATGATGCCCTGCTGGGCGGTAAGGCCCTCGGCGGTGAGGAGCTTCGGGGTCCACTGTGAGGTGAAGTTGTAGGCAAACATGATGAAGCTAAAGGCCAGCCACAGCTTGATGGAGGTGCGCAGGAACTGCGGCGAGACGAGGTCCTTGAAGGAGGCCTTGTGGGCGGTGCGGGGGCGGACGCTGACTTCGCCCGTGAGGCCGAGTTTGGCAGCGATGGTACGGACAGAATCTATGCGGCCGCGCGCGGCGAGGAAGTCGGCGGACTCGGGGACGAAGGCAACAGTGAGGATAAGGGCGACAACGGTGAGTGCTGCCCCGACCCAGAAGATGGGCTGCCAGCTATCGAAGGAAGAGGCGACAACGCCGCAGAAGGAGGCACCGAGGCCATAGCCGGAGGCGTAGATGGCGACGGCCAGGCCGCGGAAGCGCAGGTTGGAATACTCGCTGACGAGGACGGTGACGCAGACAAGCACGCCGCCGACTCCGATGCCGGTGATGAGGCGGCACAGCAACAAGAGGCTAAAGGTAGGCGCAAGGGCTGTGAGGACGAGGCCGACGAGATCGATGACGAGCGAGACCGTGATGAGCGTGGTGCGCCCGAGGCGGTCAGCCAACGGGGCGAGGAAGAGCGAGCCAAGGCCGATACCGATGAGGGCGGCGGACAGGAGCCAGCCGAGGGAAGAGTCGGACAGCGCGAATTCTTCGCTGACGGTGCCGGCGCCGAAGGCCATGGCGACCATGTCGTAACCGTCGAGGGCATTGAGGAAGAGGGCAATGGCGATGATGAGCCACTGGCGCGCGCCCATGGGGGAGCGGTCGATGAGTTCGCGGATGTCCATGAAAATCTTTCTGCTGATAGAGCGGTTTCGATGTAAGTTAGTGAACCGCTCTGTCTATGTCTACTAACTGCCGTTTTAAATTCAAGGGCGCGCCGCTGAGTGAGGAATAGCGCTCGAGTCTGAGTGGTTTACTAGAGTGGAACAAACTGCGGTAAAATCGCCCCACCATAACCCCAGAGAAAAGAGTTGAAAGGCCTTCATGGCACGTATGCAAGAAAGCGCTGACCTGCTCAAGTGTTCCTTCTGTGGAAAGAGCCAGAAGCAGGTGAAGAAGCTTATCGCCGGCGGCGGCGTCTACATCTGTGACGAGTGCATCGAGCTTTGCAACGAAATCATCGAGGAGGAGCTCGGCGCGGCTCAGGCCGAGGCGGACGAAGAGAAGGAGATGCGCCTTCCGCGTCCTTCGGAGATTTCGGCTTTTCTGGATAAGTACGTCATTGGCCAGGACCAGGCCAAGCGCGTGTTGTCGGTGGCTGTGTACAACCACTACAAGCGCATCAAGGCTGAGGAGGCCGCGGGCCTGGAGGGCCGCCGGAAGAAGGCGCAGGATGAAGAAGTTGAGATTTCTAAGTCCAACATCCTGATGCTGGGCCCGACGGGCTCCGGTAAGACCTACCTGGCGCAGACCTTGGCGCGTTTGTTGGACGTCCCCTTCGCCATTGCGGATGCCACCAGCCTGACCGAGGCTGGTTACGTGGGCGAGGATGTGGAGAACATCCTGCTCAAGCTGCTGCAGGCAGCGGACTTTGATGTGGAGCGCGCACAGCACGGCATCATCTATGTCGATGAGGTGGACAAGATCTCCCGCAAGTCGGAGAACCCCTCGATTACCCGCGATGTGTCCGGTGAGGGCGTGCAGCAGGCGCTGCTGAAGATCCTTGAAGGAACCGTGGCAGCTATCCCACCGCAGGGTGGGCGCAAGCACCCGAACCAAGAATTCATCCAGCTGGATACGACGAACATCCTCTTCATCGTGGCCGGTGCTTTTGCGGGCTTGGACAAGGTGATTTCGGAGCGCGTGGGCAAGAAGGGCGTGGGCTTTGGCGCCAAGCTGGAAACTAAGGATGAGAAGGAATCAGTCGACTTCTTCTCCCAGGTGCGTCCGGAGGACCTAGTGAAGTTCGGCCTCATCCCGGAGTTCATTGGCCGCCTGCCGGTGGTTGCGACGGTGGATAACCTGGACCGCGAATCGCTGGTCAAGGTGCTCGTGGAGCCGAAGAACTCTCTGGTCAAGCAATACCAGCGCCTGTTCAGCATGGATGGTGCGGAGCTGCACTTCGAAGACGCAGCGCTGGAAGCGATCGCTGAGCTCGCGCTCGAGCGCAAGACCGGTGCCCGCGGCCTGCGCGCCATCATGGAGGAGCTGCTCGTGCCCATCATGTATGACCTCCCAGACCGCGAGGACATCGCCAGCGTCCACATTACGAAGGACTGCGTGACTGACGGCGGCGAGCCGGAGTTCGTCTACTCGGACGAAGCGAAGGAGTCCGCTTAAACCGGCTGTAGATTTATGGCTGGGTGGTGCTGGAAAGCGTCGCTCGGCCATTTTTGCGGCTCAAACCAGAGTGGATGAGAGGAATCGACCATGGAGCTACGTGACGAACAATCACTGCAGGTGGCCAAGCTTTACTATCGCGGAGGGCTGAGCCAAAGCGAGGTGGCCGCTGAGATGGGGTTGTCCCGGCCAACCGTTGCCAAGCTCTTGCAACATGCCAAAACCCGCGGATACGTCACGGTCGAAATCCATGATCCCCGTGAGGACGGCGATGAACTAGGCCAACGCCTAATGGAGCGTTATGGGCTTGAGGATGTTCGTCTCGTCTTTAGCCCTCGTGGTGATGAAGACACGCTTACAGAGGGCTTGGGGCGCGTCGGGGCCAAGATGCTCCATGAACTTGTCCATGACGGTATGAGCGTGGGAATTTCCTGGGGGAATACCATGCACGCAGTGGCGCGGCATATGCAGCCAAAAAGCGTGGCTGGAGTCGAGATTGTACAGCTCAAAGGCGGACATTCGCACTCTATCCGCGTGACGAATGACATGGATACGCTCAAGCGCATTAGTGCGGCGTTTGGAGCCGAGACTCTAAGTCTGCCTCTGCCGGTTATTTTCGACTCTGCGGAAGCAAAAGAAATCGTCGAGAAAGATAGACACATTTCTTCAATTTTGAATGCAGGGCGCCACGCTGATCTTGCGGTTTTCACTGTGGGAGCTGTCTCACGCGATAGCCTGTTGATGAACCTTGGATACCTCAGTGAAGAGGAGATCCATGTGCTTGAACGCCAGGCCGTTGGTGATGCATGCTCGCGTTTTTACACGGCCGATGGGGAGGTGGCTTCGCCAGCTATAGATGCGCGCACTATCGGCATTTCACTTTCAGAACTAAAGGCGATTCCGCAACGCTTCATGGTGGCCGGTGGGCTTCAAAAGATGGCAGCCATCGATACCGCGCTGCGCATGAAGTTGGCGACGCATGTCGTCATCGACAAAGAAACAGCGAACCGATTGCTTCAGCTTTAGGAGAAAACAAACAAAAGAGCCCCTCGTGCTGAGAGGCTCTCCTTGGTGCGGGTTAAAGAACCATGGGGGCGACGATGACGCCCACAATGGCAGCATTGAGCATGTTGGTCAAGAAGCCGCCGAACAGGGCCTTAGGCCCGAGTTTCGCAATCTCGCCGCGGCGCTCCGGTACGAGGCCGCCGATCGCTCCAATTTGAATACCGATGGAGGAGATGTTGGCAAAGCCCGCCAGAGCAAAGGAAGAGAGCATGATGGCTTTATCACTGAGCTGGTCGATGCTTTCACCAAAGGCGGTGTAACCAACGAATTCATTGAGGATTGTCTTTTGGCCAATGAAGTTGCCAACCTGCATAACGTCATCCCACGGAACACCGATGAGCCATGCCACCGGAGCGAAGAGGAGACCAAAGAGGCCTTCAAGAGACCAATTGTCTTGACCGAAGATGGAACCTACGCCGCCGAGGATGGCGGAGAGCATCGCGATCATAGCGATAAAGGCAATGAGGAGGCAGGCCACTGAAATGGCAATCTTGCCACCGGCCATGGCACCGCTACTGATGGCATCGATGATGTTCTTGGAATCGTTATCGCGCACGTCCTTGACCGTGGCATCTAGATTAGATTCCTCGGTCTCCGGCATGAGGCCCTTGGCGATAAGAAGGGAACCTGGAGCGTTCATCAAGGATGCGGCCAGAAGATACTCCAACGGTGCGCCCAATAGGGAATAACCAATGAGCGTGGAGCCGGCGACCGAGGCGAAGCCGCCGACCATACAGGTGTAGAGCTCCGAACGAGTGAGCTTGGGCAGGTACGGCTTGATGACGAGAGGGGTCTCCGACTGGCCGAGGAAAACAACTGTCGTGGCCCAGACAGACTCCACCTTGGATGTGCCCATAAGCCAGTTAATGCCCGAACCGACATAGGGCCTGACCCCCGGAAAGTAGACACGTC